>SLNU01000202.1 GCA_007132865.1 Bacteroidales bacterium
ACACCACCCTGGCAATCTTCTCCCAGGTCATGACTCCCCTGGCCAGGAAGGAGCTCACCTCCGGGATAGGCAGCCTCTCCACCACTCTTGCCCGACTGGAAAACGCCAGCCTGGTCCTGGACACCACCCTGTCAAAAGGGGCCGGAGACCTTTCGGGCATCATCCGCAATACCGCATCAATTGCCCGGACCATAGAAGAGAACAACCAATCCATCGAACGCATACTGCAGAACTTTTCCCAGCTAAGCGACAGCCTTGTATCCGGGGAGATCGCCACCACCATGAAGCAAGCCCGTGCCTCTTTAGGCGAGCTGGCACTTACGATGGAGAAGATCAACCGAGGAGAGGGCAGCCTGGGACTTCTGGTCACCGACGCCCAGCTCTATCAGAACCTTGAATCTTCGTCCCGGCAGCTGGAATTGTTGCTGGAGGACATACAGAACAATCCAAGAAAATATTTTTCCATTTCGGTATTCGGACGGTAAACCCAGAAGGCTAGCCCATGAAGTGTTTCCATGCATCCATCCTGCCAGGCATTATCCTGCTTTTCCTGACCCTGTTCCCGTCTTATCACTTGCCGGCAAGCGGCGAATCAATGTCCGCTTCGGACGGGTTTCACAAAGCTTTTTCAGTCTTTGCAAATGATCCAGCCCTCAGAAACGCAAACTGGTCTTTTTATCTGTCGGATATTCATGCCGGTAAGGTACTTCTCGAGCACGACAGCCACCGTGCCATTACCCCTGCCTCCACCCAAAAGCTCGTGACCACGATCTCGGCCCTGCTGATGCTGGGCCCCACCTATACTTACAAAACCGGCCTGTTGCATGACGGAAGGGAGGATGCATCGGGCGTACTGCAAGGCAACCTCTATATCCGTGGCAGCGGCGACCCCAGCCTGGGATCTGCCAGGATGGACGATACCCTGGCGCTGGAGAGGGTGTTTGCCCATTATTTGAAGATCCTGAAACAAAAAGGCATTCAAAGCATAGCCGGAAATGTTCTGGCTGACGAATCGGCCTTCGACCTGGAGATGGTCCCGCGCAAATGGTTGTGGGAGGACATGGGCAATTATTTCGGGGCTGGATCCAGCGGACTCAGCGCGAACGAAAATGAGTACAGTGTATTTTTTCGGGCTGGACGGTCGGTTGGTGATCCTGCAAGCGTCGCTGGCCATGAGCCGGTCGTACCGGGAATGACCTTCCTAAACCAGGTGCGTACAGGTTCCCGCGGCTCCGGCGACCAGGTGTATATTTTTGGTGCTCCCTTTGTCCAGGAGCGTTTGCTGACCGGGACGGTTCCCCTGGGATCCCAGCGATTCCCCGTCAGGGGGTCCATGCCTGAACCCCCATTGTTTTTCGCTAGGGCATTCCGGGAGTACCTGGTGAAGAACGGCATCGGAGTTACCGGGCAAGGATATTCGAGGCGAAGTGCTGCCCTGCAGGGGGTCCCATTCGGCAACCCGCAGGTCAGGCTTGGGGAATGGGTTTCCCCTCCCCTTTTTGAGATCGCTTTCCGCACCAATGTGGCAAGTGTGAACAGCTATGCCGAAAATCTGCTGAAGACCATCGGACTGGAGGTCGCCGGTCAGGGCACCACCGTTGCCGGGGCAAATGCCATCAGGCAATTCTGGGAATCGCGCGGGGTGGATATGAACGGGATGGTTTTGCATGACGGAAGCGGACTCTCCCCTTCCAACCGGATCACCGCCAGGCAGCTGGGAAAAATGCTGGAGCAGGTGTCTGCCGATCGCATCTTTCCCGCCCTTTACAACAGCCTGCCGGTAGCAGGCTTCTCCGGCTCGCTTGCCGGGTTCTTCCACAACACCCCCTCCGAGGGCGTTCTGCGGGCCAAAAGCGGCTTCCTGGGCAACGTAAGGGCCTATGCCGGGTATACGACCCTGCAGAATGGAAACCTCGCCGCATTCGTGTTTATCGTAAACGACTACGAAGGGACCCCGGCTTCCATGCGGGAGAAAATGTTCCGGCTGATGAATGCCATTACCGGGAGCTGAAAAATCCCCGAAAAACATGCAGGGATCAAAAATATTATTATAATTTAGCGGCGCACTCACTATTGCCAACCCTATAAATTTTTTACCATGCAAAACACAGACTGGGGCAAGCTCCCATTCGGTTATTTTAAGACAGAATATAATGTCCGCTGCTACTACCGCGACGGACAATGGGGTGAGATCGAGGTCTCTTCCTCCGAAACAATCAACATCCATATGGCGGCCACCTGCCTGCACTATGGCCAGGAAGCATTTGAAGGCATGAAGGCCTATCGGGGCAAGGACGGCAAAGTCCGTTTGTTCCGCTGGGATGAGAACGCCAAACGCATGCAACGCTCTGCCGACGGCATCATGATGGCCAGGGTACCAGAGGAATTATTCCATGAGATGGTGGTCAAGGCGGTCAAGCTAAATGAGAAGTTCGTACCCCCACATGGGCACGGCGCTACGCTCTACATCCGTCCCCTGCTGATCGGGACTGGGGTACAGGTAGGCGTCAGTCCCGCAAAGGAATATATGTTCATGGTGTTTGTCGGACCCGTCGGACCCTATTTCAAGGAAGGTTTTAACCCAGTGCGCATACAGATCGTTCGCGACTTTGACCGGGCGGCGCCGCAGGGCACCGGACAAATCAAGGTGGGCGGAAACTATGCCGGCAGCCTGTATGCCAGTGAAAGGGCCAAGCGGGAAGGCTTCCCGGCCGTGCTGTTTCTGGAAGCCAAAGAGAAGAAATACATCGACGAGGCCGGTCCGGCCAATTTCTTTGCCATCAAGGGCAATAAATACATCACTCCGAAATCCGACTCCATCCTGCCCTCGATTACCAATATGAGCCTGATGCAGATTGCAAAGGACATGGGCATGGAAGTCGAAAGACGACCCGTGGCTGTGGATGAGCTGTCCGGATTCGATGAGGTGGGCGCCTGCGGCACCGCGGCCATCATCTCCCCCATTTGCTCCCTGGTTGACCGCGAAACCGGCCAGACATACGAGTACTGCAAGGACGGAAAGGCGGGTCCTGTATCTACGAAGTTGTACCAGAAGCTACAAGGGATACAGTATGGGGACGAGCCCGACACCCATGGCTGGGTAAGTATACTGGATTAAGGGGAAATCACCCCGGAAATTTTCAACCGCCCCTTTCCGGGGCGGTTTTCTTTCGCAGCAACACCAGTCCAAGGAAGGTGAACAGTCCGTTGACGATCAAAATCTCAAAACCGAAGCGATAACCACCCAGCAGCCATTCAGAGTTGGCGCTGAGCAGATAGCTCAGGGCCGGGGACAGCAAGGCCACCAGGGGCACCCAGCGGTCACGCACCTGCCAGCGGGTATAAAGTCCGAAGGCAAACAGTCCCAACAGCGGACCATAGGTATATCCGGCGATCGTGAACAACTTGCTGATCAGGGCTTCGTCATTGATGAAGCCATAGCCGATGATGGTCATCATCACCACCAGGGCGAAGGCGATGTGCACCCGGTAGCGGACGCGGCGGATGCGATCCTCTGTCATGCCGGGCTTTTTCTGCAATCCAAGGAAGTCCAGGCAGAAGATCGTGGTCAGTGCCGTCAGGGTGCCATCGGCACTGGAATAGGCCGCCGAAACCAGTCCGAAGAAAAAAGTAAGTCCGGCAGCGACGCCCAGGTATTGTAAAGCCGCGGTGGGAAAGAGGTCATCAGATGTATTGGCAAGCTCCAGTCCGACTTCCCCCGCATAGATCCACAGCACCGCGCCCAGCATCAAAAACAACAGGTTGACCGGGATCAGGATGCCCCCGAAGGTGAGGACGTTCTTCTGCGCATCGCCCAGGTTGCGGCAGCTCAGGTTTTTCTGCATCATGTCCTGGTCCAACCCGGTCATCACGATGGTAATGAACATCCCGGCAAGGAATTGCTTCACAAAAAAACGGGGATCGTTCAGGTCTGTAACGATCATGGAGGTATAGCCCCTGCGGCCGGCCTCCCCGATCATCTCACCGAAGCCCATGCCGAGTTCCTTTCCGACAATAAAAATAGTTACCACCACCGCGGTGAGCATGAAAGTGGTCTGCAGGGTGTCGGTCCACACAATGGTCTTGATGCCACCTTGAAAGGTGTATAGTAAAATGAGCAGCATGAAGAGGCTCACGGTCACCCAGAACGGAATGCCCCAGGCATTGAAGACGAATATCTGCAGCACGTTTACCACCAGGAACATGCGGAAGGAGGCGCCCACAAGGCGGGAGATGATGAAGTAAAAGGAACCGGTCTTGTGCGAATAATAGCCGAAGCGTTGCTCCAGGTAGGCATAGATAGAAGTCAGGTTGAGCCGATAGTACAAAGGCAGCAACACCTTTGCGATGACCAGGTAGCCGGCCAGGTAGCCGAACACCAGCACCATATAGGAAAACTGCTCGGTCTTGACCAGCCCGGGCACCGACATAAAGGTCACCCCTGACAGTGAAGCCCCGATCATGCCGTAGGCCACCACGTACCAGGGGGAGTTTCTGTTTCCCAAAAAGTAGGCCTGGTTCCCGGCCTTTTTTCTGACGGTAAGGCGCGA
>SLNU01000246.1 GCA_007132865.1 Bacteroidales bacterium
GCTTGAACAAGCAGAAAATGAAGAGAAAGAAATTCAAAAGAAAGCTACAGAGATTGAGAATATCTTTTCAATAAAACATAAAGGTGGCGGCAGGTGGGATGTCGTTAAACAAGATGGAAAAGCAATAAATGAAAAGTATTTAACAAAAGAAGAAGCGACATCTCTTCTTAATTCATTGCAATAATGTTGTGGAAAATACCGAGAATATGGGAAGATGGAAGATGTTTCATCATAGGCGGTGGAACAAGTATTCTTCAGCAGTTTGAAATACCTGATGAGATGAGTCGGAAAGTTTTAGAAAAACAAGCAGATTCAAGTATTTATGCACCATGTTTCTCGGCTATCCACAATGAGCATATTATAGGTGTGAACATGGCTATGAAGTTAGGATCATTCGTTGATGTTGTTTACTTTGCTGATAGTTCGTTTTGGAAGCGTTTTAAATCAGATATAATTCAATTCCAAGGTATTCGATGCACAACATCAAAGAGAGCAGAAACTGAGTGTGATCATTCTCGTAAAATTAAATACTTGCAATTTGATCGTAAAAAGAAGCGTGGGATAACTACAAAAGAATCTTGCATTTCATGGAATTTCAACAGTGGTGGAGGTGCTATTAATCTCGCAGTGCATTTCGGAGTGAGGCAGATCATTTTGTTAGGGTTTGATATGAATCTTGATCAAAATAAAAACCAGCATTGGCATAAACAATATGGTCATAAAGATTTAAAAAAATTGCAAGGTACGTTTGCGATGCATATGAGAAGTTTTCCTGTTATTGCTGAAGATGCGCGCAAACTTGGAATTGAGATTTTAAATGCGAATCCGAATAGCGCGATTAATGATTTTAAAAAAGTAAACATAAAGGATATACTATGAACATTAAAACATTCACGATTAATATAGGCAATTACGATGCACAAAGAACGGATATTCTTTGTTTGAAGGATTATGATCTCTTTCGTAACAATGCACGTAATTCACGGGCTCTAAAGATCCTTGCACATAAATGGTTTGATTGTGATGTTTCGATTTATTGGGATGCGAATAAATTTAATAAAACAGAATTGACAGATAAAGAAATCGTTGATAAGTACCTTACTGATTATTATGACATCGCTGTTCAATTGAGTGTAAAGAAAAATTGTGTGTATGAAGAGATCAAAGAAGCAAAGAAGCGCATTAATGATTACGAAGAACTTCATATTTTACAAACACAAGAAGATTATTATCGTGCATCGGGATTTCCGGAAAATTGTGGAACTTTAGCTGGGTTTCAACCATTAATTCGGCGTCACAATGAGCGTACACAAAGATTTAATGAAGATTGGTGGGCAGAAATATGTCGTTTTAGTTATCGAGATCAAGTTAGTTTTCCTGTTGTGTTGGCAAGACATCCTGAGTTGAGGGTTAATTTTTGTAATGTCAATTCTGATTTAGTTAAGAAGAAAAAAAGCCATGGGACAAAAGTGTTTCCAAAAATAATATGATGACAGCAAATGTAATCATACGGACAAATTCTCGACCTGTTGCATTTAAGCGGTGTTTATGTTCTGTGTTGATGCAAGACTATCAGAACATAAAGATACACGTTATAAGCGATGGAGATGATCAATATCCATATCATTACACAAACATTAAGAATTACAAAGTATATGTTCCGGAGAAACGCTGTGTTGAGATGAAAAAGCCTATTGGCAGGGAGTATGGTGCTTATTTTCCATACAATGATTACATCGCACAAATACAAACATTATGTGAAGGTTATATTTTCTTGCTTGATGATGATGATATGTACATTGTTTATGATGCAATCAGTAGTGTAATGAAACGTGCAAAAAAAGATCATTTAATCGTTTGGCGTGTTTATTTATTAAATAAAGTAATACCATCTGATGATAATTTTAAAAAACGGATCGTTGCTGGTGATATCTCAGGCATTAGTTTTTGTTATCATCATTCTCAGATTCATAGAACGGATTGGAGTCCTTTCAAACGTGCTGATTATAGAACGGCAAAGGGATTTGATAAAATAATATGGATTGATGAAGTTCTCTCGTGCGGTCAATCAAATAAAAATGGTCATGGCAATCGAAAAGATGTTTTAAAATTAAGTTGATAAAATGAATATTGTTGAATTAACGGGTGGTTTAGGAAATCAATTATATCAATATGCTTTTGGGGAGGCTCAAAGGGAAGCAGGTGCATTTGTCGCTTATAATCGTTTTTGGTTTGAAAAGAATGGTGAAAAAAGACCATACATGCTTGATAAATTTCAAATACCATGTATTTATTTTTCTGATTATAAACAACACATTATCGAGGATGATGGAAAGTACAATCCAATTTTAATGACTTTGCGTGATTGTAATTTTAGAGGTCTTTGGCAATATTTTGATTATTCAAAAAGTATTTTAAGCGTCTTACAACGTACTTTGCAAGTAAAAGAACAATTCTATACAGAAGAGTATATAAAGTTACGCACACAAGCTGAAAATGAAAGTATAACGGCTGTTCATGTTCGTCGAGGTGATTTCATCAAGCAAAAATGTATATTAGTTCCTTTATCTTATTATAATGATGCTGTAGAATTAACTGAAGGTGATATCTTTATTTTTTCAGATGACTTAGAATGGTGTGCGCGCAACTTTAAGTTTCCAAGACGAAATATGATTTTTGTTGATTTAAAAGATTATCTATGTTTTGATTTAATGCGAAGATGTCGTTATCAGATTATCGCAAACAGTACATTTAGTCGTTTCTCAGCATATCTCAATGATACACAAGATAAAGTCATTATAACACCTGTAGTGCCTTCGAAAGATAACGCAATTCATTATCATAGAATTAATAAATTACCGGAAGAATGGCATCGTTTATAAAAATTGATGAATATGAAAAAGATAAAGCCAGATCGTAATGAGAGATTAAAGTGGTATGATGCAAAAGGAAATACAACCTATCGAATCAATTATAAATTAAATGATTCATCTGTTGTTGTTGATGTTGGTGCTCGCACTGGTGAATGGGCTGATTTAATTCGTGATAAATATAAATGTGAAGTGCATTGTTTTGAATGTCTTCCTGATTTTTGTTTAACACTTTATGAAAAAGGTTATAGAGTGTACGCATATGCAGTTTGGGATAAAGATGATGTAATTGATATTGGTTTTGAAAATGATCAAGCATCAGTGTATTGCGATCCGAGAAAAGCGCATGTAAGTACACAGGTAATTGAAGCGTCACGTATATTTGAATTGATTAAATTTGATCATATTGATCTACTTAAATTAAATGTTGAGGGCGCGGAATATGGAATTCTTGATAATTTAATTTACACGGGCAACATAACTAAAATTGATAATATACAAGTGCAATTTCATCTTTATGAAGTTGGAATGGAAGGCATGTACTATGAATTAGCAAATAGATTGAAAAAAACACATTACACAACATATAAATTCCCATTCATTTGGGAGAATTGGAGGATCAAATAAATGCATAATTATACAGTCATAGTGCCTACAATGTGGATCGTACCGGTTCTTCTCGAAACGATGCTGTATAAGTATGCACGTTCTGATTATGTAAAAGAAATATTGATTATTGATAACGATAAAAGAAATAAACGTGATTTGAATAATTTCTTTAAAGTACGTATGCTTGGGACAGGCAAAAATATGTTTGTTAATCCAGCTTGGAATCTTGGTGTCACAGAAAGCAAAACTGAAAGGATTATTATTGCGAATGATGATATTTACATTGATGAATTTGACAAGTTGTTGATTGTGATTGAAAGCAAATTAAAAAAAGGTGAAGTCATCGGTCCACACATAAGTTGTTTTACGAAAGGGTATGAAGGCGTCATCAACATACAAAAAAGCTATACACAAACAAGAAATTGGGGTGCGTTCATGATCATGTATAAAGATTCATATATAATGGTGCCTGATGAGTTAAAAATATTTGCCGGTGATAGTGTACAAAGACAAGTCAACACAGCGTTTGATTTTACAGGTATTCATATCGCTACAAAAATGAGCCAAACGGTGAATTTATTTATTAATCGACGAGAAATATTAGCAACAGAACAAAAATTTTATCGTAAATGGAAAAATCAATTAAAGAAAGAACCATTGTGATGGTGTTGAAAAGCGGAGGTGATTTCAATTTTCAAGATGTTTTTTTGCTTGTGCATCACATAAAAAAACACGCATCTGATGTGAATGTTATTTGTATATCTGATAAATTTGATAAAGTCTGGCAATTAGATCAAGTAACAATAATACCGATGAAAGATAAGTACACAGGATGGTGGAGCAAATTGAATTTATTTTCACCGGAATTAAAATCCTATCGCCCGTTCTTATTCATGGATTTAGATACTGCTGTTGTTCGTAATTTTGATTCACTGTTTCCGGCTGAAGAGCATATTGATAAATTTATTGCGGTAGAAGATTTTTATCAGAAATCAAAATTACAAAGTTGTTTGTTGTGGGTACCTGCGAATAATAATAAAATTGATAGGATTTATAATGCGAGAAATGACAAGAGGGTGGGAACTAAACAACGTATGGATTATTTTCTTCGCGATATTGCACCACAGGATCTTTTCTTTCAGCAAATAACAAATGAAATCAGCAGTTTTAAACCTTATCAAGCTGAAAAATTGAAGGAACTTCCAGCTGATGTTTCAGTAGTTTGTTTTCACGGCAAACCAAGGATTCATGAGGCAATACAGTATAAATGGGTTAGTAATTACATTAAACAGCGATAATGATTGATTATGAAAATATGCCTGTTATTGTTACAGGAGTGCAAAGAAGCGGAGCGACATTCATCGCTCGGATTTTAGATATTTGTCAGGTTTTTACAGGCACCCCGTTAACGGGTATGCGTGAAAATAAAGGCATTAAATATCTCATTGATGATTATTATCAAAAACTTCAACTGCATGTTGAAGGGCAATATCCGTTACCTGATGTAAATAACCTACTGATTCCACATAATTGGCATGAGAAAGTCATAAATGAATTAAAGAAACAAAATTATAATAAAAAACAAGTATGGATGTATAAAGGACATCGTGCGTGTCAAATGTTCCCTGTCTGGGCGCATGCTTTTCCAAATGCTCGTTGGATTATTGTGCGACGCCGCACAGGTGATATAATTCGCAGTTGTATGCATACATCATATATGACGGCATTTGATAATCAAGAAGATTGGAAGATGTGGGTACGAGAACATGAAAATCTTTTTGTTGAAATGATACAAACAGGTTTAAATTGCAAGGTGATATGGCCGGAGAGAATGGCGCGTGGTGATTATCAACAAATTTATGAAATGTTGGATTGGCTGAAACTCCGCTGGAATTCAAAAGTCATCAGTGAGATTGATACAATGCTTTGGAAAAGTCGTTAAACATTTAAAAATCAAAAAATATGGAAACAAGAGTATCAGAAGTGCAAGTAAAAGCAATAATGGATCAATCTGTTGATATTGATGAGATCACTCCGTTTTTGAGAGGTGCTAATCTTTTAGTCACAGAAAAATTATCAAAATCCGGCATGGATTCCAATTTGTTGGGAGAAATAGAACGGTGGTTGACTGCTCATATGATGTCGCTGAGTCCACGCTTTCGAGAAGTTTCACAAGAGAAGATCGGAGACGTTTCCGTAAGTTATACAGGGCAGTTTGGCAAAAGTTTTGAAAGTACATCATTTGGTCAAATGGTACTGATGTTAGATGCATCAGGTATATTAAAGAATCTTGATAAAAAACAAGCATCAATAAATGTTATAAAATAATGAATATAGCAAAAGTGTGTAAACAAATTGCGGTGTATTGGGAGGCGGCAGGCAATGATGGTTATGGTGGTTTGTCTTATACTGAACCAATAGAAATTAAAGTTCGTTGGCGAGATCGTTTTCAAATTATATTAACAAGTGACGGAAAAGAACATCAAAGTCAGGCAGAGGTCTGGACTCTCATCGATTTAAAAGAAGAAGGTTTTCTTTATTTAGGGCGATTGACAAGTTTAGATTCTGATCAATTAATCGACCCAAAGGAAATCAGTTCTGCTCATGAGATCATACGGTTTATTAAAATACCGGCTTTACGCGGAAATGAATACATAAGAAAAGTATATTTGTAATGGCGACTAAAAAGAAAGTATATTTCAGAGGACTAAACAAAGTCATGAAAAATCTTAATGAAGAAATTCAGAAGATTGAGAATCGTAGTGCAAAGGGGTTGATACATGCAGCGATTATTCCTATTCGTGACTCTGAAACAAAAACACCAAAAGTGCCTGTGAAATATGGGAATCTCAGAGCCTCACGTTTTGTCGTTTCAACGCAAGGTGAGGAGAGAATCCCAGGACAAATAAAAGCATCATTTGAAGGAAAGAATGCCGGTACAGAAATGTCACGACACGCAATGATAGTAAGTAAATCACGTAATTTCATTAAAACTTCAAAAAAGCCATTGGTTGTTCTTGGTTACAGTGCAAATTACGCAGCGTTTGTACATGAAACGGATAAGAAAGTAAATTGGACGAGAACAGGTTCAGGAGCGAAATTCTTAGAAGCGCATTTACGTAGCAATTCAGATGAAATGATAAAAACGATTAAAAAATATGCAAAAATAAAATGAATACAGCAGCGGAAGATATAAAAGATATGCTTGAACAAGAAAGTGAATTATCGTTAGAATTCACTCAGAACCTTTTCGTTGGACGAGAACCCATCGTGCAAATTGATTGTGTGACGGTGTTTGATACACCAGGCCGTCCACCCGTCCTAACCCTTGATGGTGATGCTTATCATTATGATACGGTACAAATAAAAATAAGAAGTAAAAATTATCAAGAAGCCTTTCGGCTTTCACACAGCATAATGAATCTGTTGCATGGTCGTACCGGCGAACTATGGAATGGAACATTATATACTCTGATTGTCGCACTTTCGGCGCCTGCCTTGCTGAATTGGGATGACAATAACAGAGTTAGTTTTATAGTAGATTTTGAAACCCAAAGAAGAAAGGAGGACTAAAAAATGAGCAATGCAATTAGTGGTATGGGAACTAAGTTTTACCGTTGGAAATCAAGTTCATCTCAATGGGAGGCTCTTGCGGAAATAACTTCAATAAACGGACCATCAATGTCGAGAGATGTGATAGAAACAACCTCACTTGATACCGTCGGAGGTTACAAGACTTTCATAGGTGGATTGCGCGAAGGCGGTGATGTATCTTTATCAATGAATTTTACGCATGATACATATGAATTGATGAAGAACGATTTTGAGGATGACGACAATCAGAATTATATGATTCGTCTTCCTGACGATGAGAATTCTACATTAGAATTCGAAGGTATGGTAATGGAGGTACCGCTCGGGATTGAAACCGGAGATCGTGTCAGTGCTGATGTTACTATTCGTGTGAGTGGTTCAGTTTCATTTATTTCAGGAACCACTACAATTTAATAATTAAAATAATCACTAATCATGTGATTTTTATTAACATTTAAAATTATAATCAAATGATAAAGTTCTTAGAATATGAGGGTAAAAAATACCCTGTGCGTGTATCCTATTACGCGATTAAGATGCTAAAAGAAGATATAGGAAGAAGTTTAATTGGTATGGCTGATGATGATTTTGAAGCGCAGGAATTGCTTTTATATTATTCGTTGAAAATGGGAGCAAGAAAAACAGGCGAAGAATTCACATTAACAAAATTAGATATGGAAAATATGATGGATGAAGTGTATATGGATTTCATGAAAATCATTCCGGAATTTTTTCCAAAAAATGAACAAGCTAAAGTAAAAGGAGGGAAAAGTCAGGTTGAAAAAAAGTAGCTGATTTGGATTATGACAAGTTGTGCGGACTTGCTATATCCAGATTAAGTTTAACAGTAAATGAATTTTATGATTTGACACCAGTTGAATTTTATCAAGCACTCGAATCAACGAAAGAATATGAAATCGCAAAACTTGAGAGAGATCATAAAAGTAATTATTCATTAGCACGATTCATAATTATGTGGGTGTGGAATGCCCAAGGGAGGAAGTTTAAACAAGTATTAACGGATCCAAAAAAGATGATGCGATTCGATTGGGAAGAAGAAGATAAAAATGAACCGCAAACTATTGAACAAATGAGAAATCAAATGAAAAGCATCGCTAATTACTTTAAAAGAAAACTAAAATGACAGGAATCAATATAGGATCATTAGTTGCGAGTATTGGTGCTGACGTAGGTCCGTTAAGAGAAGCGATAAAAGATGCTGAAAGAGATATCCGTAATTCAAGCGATGCAATGTCATCAGGAATGCAACGGTTCAGCGAGTCTTTGCAGAAAGCGGGACGAGAGGTTACGGCAGTTGGCAAGAGTTTAACTAAATATATAACATTACCGATGTTGGCTGTTGGTGCCGGTGCTTTTAAATTATCAAAAGATTTTGAAGCGAGTATGTCAAAAATTGTCGGACTCGTTGGTGTCGCACAAGATCAAGTTGATGAATGGAGCAAAGACATTATTAAGATGGCGCCAGAGGTTGCTCGCACACCAAAGGAATTAGCTGATGCAATGTTTTTCGTGACTTCTGCTGGTTTACGTGGTGCAGAAGCGATGGATGTGCTGACGGCATCTGCGAAGGGTGCATCAGCCGGACTTGGTGAAACAAAGATGGTGGCTGATATCATAACGAGTGCGGTGAATGCATATGGTAGTGCGAATCTTTCTGCTTCCGAGGCTGCCGACATTCTTGTTGGCGCTGTGAGAGAAGGAAAAGCCGAAGCATCAGAGTTGGCAAGTTCACTTGGACGTGTTCTCCCAATCGCTTCTGAAATGGGTGTAACATTTGATCAAGTTGGTGCCGCTACGGCTGCCATGACGCGAACCGGTACAGATGCCTCAACTGCTGCGACTCAATTAAGGGCGATCATGGTTGGACTTTTAAAACCATCGAAACAAGCGGAAGATGCATTGCAAGGCATGGGAACAAGCGCTCAGGATTTAAGGCGCATAATTCGTGAAGATGGTTTATTGGCTGCGATGCAACAAATAAGAGAATTGACGAATCAGTATGGTGAAGATGCAATGTCACAGGTATTTCCAAACATACGGGCGTTAGCAGGTATTTTAGATATCATGGGCTCGAACATGGAAGAAAATATTGCTATTGCGGAACGGATGGCTGATACGAATGGTCTTTTAGAAGATGCCTTTGATGCTGCGGCTGATACTTTAGAATTTCGTTGGAATCAGGCACTTTCAGCAGGACAAGCGACACTTGTTGAATTAGGCAGTGAGTTGAAAAGTGTTTTTGTTCCTATTTTGGAAAAATTAATGAATATTTTTGCATCATTGACACAATGGTTTCAAGAATTATCCGAGTCACAAAGAAAGTGGGTCGTACAAATTGGTTTAGTTGTTACTGCATTAGGGCCATTGCTTGTCACTTTAGGATTTCTGATGACTACGGTAGTTCCGGGTTTGATAAGGGCATTTGGTGGATTGCGACTCGCATTTATAAGTCTTCGTGCTACAGCATTGAAATTCCAAGCCGCGTTGATGATGAATCCTATTTTTGCACTTGCTACGGCTTTAGCTGCGGCATATGCTGCGATGGGAATATTCCGTAGAAGAACAGATGAGGCAACAGAGGCACAATGGCGGTTAGGTGATGCGTTGAAAGATGTGAATACACAACTTGGAAGACAAATTTATGATACACTCACTGGCTATAAAATCATGGTTGATGGAACATTAAAGGCCGCAGGTGGAATAGATAATCTCGCAAAAAGTATTACAGAATTAACAAAAGAAGAACTTGAATCATTGCGGATGTACTTAGAAGATGAAATTCCAAGAGCATCACGGGCTGCGGAGAATGCAACTAATGATTTAACACGTGCAGTAATTTTGCAAGATATTGAAGAACATCGTAAATCATTATCAATAGTTGTTGCCGAATTAGAAAAATTTAAAATAAATACAGATGAAGTATCAGATTCTATTGCAGGAACAACGATCACATTGAATCAATTTGATGATGCATTAAAACAATTACGTGTTAATGAAATAGAATTAATAAGTGCTGATGCATTACAAAGATTAAGAGATGCGGAACAATCATTTATTGGTTTTTCTGATATAATTAAGGAAGAAACACAACGGATGGGTGCGTTGGCAATCGTAATGAATGAATATAGTGATGCGATGCGTATTGCAGGAATGCAACATCGCGTTTTTGGCGAAGAATTTGATCTTCTCAATAATCAAATAGCATTGACTGAACAAGCGATTGTTTCTTTGCTCACAAACGGATTCACACCCGCAGATGAGCAAGTGCAAAAATTGATTGAGCGGTTGCGTATATTGAAAAATTCAGTTCAAGATGTTTCAAAAACGGCGATTGATTGGGAATCAATTATGACAGGTGCGGCGTCAAGCATCGGAATGGCTTTCATGAGTCTTGCAACAACAGGCAAACGAAGCACGAGTGAGATTATCAAACAATTGTTATCACAAGTCACCGCGCAATTAATCTCACAGATAGTTACAAAAATGCCGTTTCCGACGAGTATTCCTCTCGCGATGGGTGCTGGTGCTTTAGCCGGATTACTGTTCAATCAGATTCCTTCATTCAGTGAAGGTGGTATACTTTCCTCTCGTGCGATAATAGAAGCGGGAGAATACCCAGGAGTACGATCAAATCCTGAAGTCATTGCACCGTTAGATAAATTACAAGATATGCTTGGAACAACAAACATGGCAGGAGATGTTCGTTTCATAATTGAAGATGATAAACTTGTTGGTCTTTTAGAAATCTATGAACGTAAAAAAATAAACTTTGGCTAATGTCATACAATGATAAATACATCGCACAGTTTTATACCTTCCCACGTGAAGAAGTGATCACTGTTAAAATCCAAGGTGAGAATTATTCAGGAAGTATTGAAACTTTAACACTCGCGGAGGATGCAGTAACGATTACATTGCCAACGAAAAAAGAATTATATGGACAAATAATGGGAATGGGATGCCAGATCCGTGTTATTAACACAGAAACACTCATTTATTTTGATAATTTATTTGCAACTTCTGAGAAAGCGCATAAAGTTGTAATAATTGAGGAACAAGGCACCGCGAATGAAATCACATTATTTGAAGGTTTCATTCAACCCGCTATTCATAGACAAGCAATAACACAAAAATCTCGTATTATTATTCCTGCGGATAATCAATTAAGTAATCTTCATAATTATTATTCACAATATTTAGAAAGCGAGTTTGAATTCTCAACGGTGAATTTATATGTATTGATGAAAGACATTCTCGATACAACGGGGCTTGAATTACCAATATACATTAAAAATACATTGTTTAGTAAATTATATGCCGAAGCATTTGATGTAACTGATACATGTTTTGATAAACTTCGAGTCAATCGTCAAGTTTTCGTTGAAAATGATGAGATCATGAATGGTCGCAATGTTCTTGAGCATATCTTAAAAGTCACTTATTCACGCTTATATTATTATGATAAAAAATGGGTTATAGATCGTCTACGCGATGTCCATGAAACTAATCAATATAAAGCATACCCTCAATCAGGAAGTGCCTCTATACAGCAGTTATTACATGATTCTTTTGAATTATCTGATCAACACATTGTCATTGGTTCTGCTGGTCTTGAATACACAAGTGGGAAAAAAGAATATGAAATCATTATTAATTTTGATAAGTATGATAATTTAGTCGCATCTAATTTCATCCATATTCAACAGCAAACGGTAATACCAACGACATTGAAGGGCATGTTGCCAAAACCGTCATTGGGATTCTGGCAAACTTGGCGTGGGTTAGATGTTTTTAATCATTCATTAACAACGGAACATCTCACATCAGGCATCGCACATACTAAAGGTGATCTTACCGTTAATGAATATTATAACACACCTGTCACATCATCATTCATGTTAGATTTTATCGCAGGTTATAATTGCATCATTAAATGCACATATGATTACAGTCTCGCATATGTTGATGATCTTCGTGATCACAGGGGCGGTTTCCGGCTACGGTATCAAGACAACAATAATAATTGGCGATTCTTGACATTTATTGATGGTGTTATTAAACTTAACGCACGATTTTCAAATGATGTGAATGTAATTGATTTTTCTAATTTAGCAGAAAATGACTATGTTTTGCAATGGGGTCCTTATCGCATTGTATCAGGTTCGACAAGATATATTTGGCGTATCCGCAAAGCAGGAGTCACTGTTTGGGAAACAAGCACTGAGTGGATTTCGAATGCGCCTGTTTATGGCACGCATGTGATGGAATCAAATAATTCCGCTTTTGCGAATATGACAATTAATGATGAAACTGTCGATGAATATTCTTTATTTTTAGGCCGTGCTGATTGGACTACAAATGTAGCAGGTGAGGATGAGCGTGTCGCTGGTTTTTATAAATATTCACACACAGAAGCGGTTGGATATCGTGAATTTAAAAAAGTATCACTCGCATCAGTTTATGAAATTGACGGAGTAACAGCTAAAAATACACCGGCACAAAAAATCAGTGAAGTGCTTGAATATGATGAAATATCAAGTTGGGTTACAAGTGATCTTGGTTACACCCCTGAAGTGCTTGAAATGTACATTGATATGATGCCGATGCATCGTCGAATCCCACCCGCAGAAGATAATGATTGGACTCCGTTATATTTAGAACGCTCATATTTTGGTGATATTGTCATTGAGCAAAATAATGAGATTTCTAATAATGTTATTACAGGAGTTCTGAACACTGATTTTCGTGATATATTACGAGAACGATTAATTATGTATGATGGTGATTTTGTGAATTACAAAAATACATTGATGTTGCTCGATTCTTCTTCAGAACTTGTGAAAAGCCGAGATTGGAGTGATGCATATGAACAATCAGGAGATATACCACAAAAAATACATTATTTGTTGATCAGAGATTTAGCACAACAATATAATGAACCACGGCATGGCATTAAAGCTGATATTATTTTAGATAAAGACTCAGTGAAACATGTTTCTCCAGGTTCAGTATTCACGTTCACACACTTAACTGATAAGAAGTTTATCGTAATCGGTTATGATTATAATGTTAAAATGCGAGCTTATCGAATCACTCTCTTTGAACATAAAGATTATGCAGATTTTGAAATAATTAGTTAAAATCATGAATGAAATAACTATTTCAGAAAAGTATGTAAGAAAGTATGATAACCAAGCGGGTGGGAGGACCATACTTGTGCTTCAAAGCAAAATCATATCTGAACAAGAAACAGGCACAGGTGATTTTGGTGAGATAACAGGAAATCGTATACTTGGTCGTATCGGAGGCACTTCCGGAGATGTTCAACAGTTAAATGCTACGGAAGTGCGTACGATAACAAATACACTCGAGGCAGGAACAACAACGGATAAAATTAGAAATAACGAATTGTTGGATGGCAGATACGGGCGATTAACAAGCGTAAACACATGGACAGAAGATAACAGTTTTAATCGTTTTGGAGCGTCCTCTAATCTTCATGTTGAAAGAACTGATGGTGCGTGGTTTAGAATAACCGCTGCATACGCTTCGGCAAATTGTGGAACTGTAGGCAATCATGAGTTCGCAATTCGAACCCATGCTTATAATAGAATTGTCATTAAGGGAACAGGAGAAGTATGCATTGGTGGTGGTGTAGCCACTGATGGGTATGATTTTGATGTTGAAGGAATATCATTATTTCAAAATAATGTTGATCTAACAAGCAAAATTGCACATGAGCAATTTTCTTTAACGACGGATTTTTCAGGAACGAATTGGGAGGCTACCGCTGCCGGTGATTTCAACATTCGTAATCTTGTTGTTCGTGAATCTGCTCGTTTTCGTGAATTGATAATTGATCAACTTTCCGTCATCGCTGGTTCACAACTTCTTTCCGCAGCCCGTGGCAAAATTAAATCTGTATCAGGTGTTACTGTGACGCTTGAAGATCCAAATAATAAAAACATATCACAATTTGCCGTGAATGACTTTTTCTGGATCAAAACCGTAGACATTGATGGTGGTATATTTTCAGATGTGAAAGGACAGATTTCAGATATTTCAGGTGTCACATTAACATTAAATTTAAGTGTTGCGGGTGCATCAGGGTCAATGTCGGATATACAACCCGGAGATGTTATTGTGCAAAGAGGACATCCAACAACAACGGCGCGTCAAAATTTAATTTATAAAACTGTGTCAGATAATGATGCACCTGTTGAAAAATACTTTACGGGTATTAACACACTCGCGGCTTTTAATTCTACCGCAAATATCCGTTTACAATTAGGTAATCTCACAAATGCACCGAGTGTGAATAATGTTTCTCCTTCAGGCATGGGGCTTTATGCTGATAATGTATTTCTAACCGGGCGGATAGTTCTTCCAAGTGCCGGAATGACTGATGAAGGTGCGTTGGCTTCTTCAGTGCGTATTTATGCAGGTTCAACATATGCGAACAGAAGTAGTGCTGTTTTTCGTGTCTTGCAAGATGGAAAGATGTATGCTTCGGCGGGTGAGGTTGCAGGTTGGGTGATATCAGCGACACAAATTTCAAAAGAATCAGGTGATCAACGCACTGTTTTATCGAGTGCAGAACAATCTCTTTCTTTTTGGAAAGATGATAGTGATGTGACTCCGGGCTTTAAGGAACGTGCGAAAATAGGAATTGCAGAAATCACAGGCTTAACAACACTGCGATCTGGATCAGGTGTGCAAACTCTTACTCCAACATATTCTCAATCACGCACACCAACGAGCATGTATGTTGCATACACTGATATTACAGGAACATTTACCGTTAGTGAAGATGCTATGATTTCATCATTTTGTAAGGTTGTGTACACACCTCATGCGAGTGCGACGAATTCAACATATATCGCAATAAGCGGAACTGTTAAATTATTAAATACAAGTAATGTTGTTCTGAAAACATTAGGAACATTTGAACACGTATGGAATGAATTAGGAACATACACCGAGTGGATAACATCTAATGATGTTGTCGCTTCTGGATCATATAAATTGCAATATGATTATGTACTTGAAGATTGGTCAAAAGATAATAGTGACATCAGTCGTTATGGTACATGGACGCTTGGTGGTTCAGGAAATAATCATCGAGTTGAATGGTTTGATGATACATTAATGGGCACAAAGATTGGGCAAGATGGAATGTATAGCTTTTGGGGTGCAAACAATTATGTTTACATAAATCCAAAGGAGTATTATACAATACAAATGCAAGGAAGTTTACTTCTTATGTCGCAAGATCAATCCGCATTTATGTATTTGCGCGGAGGTACAGCATTTATTCGCGGAAATGATGCTATCTACCTTTATGGAAATGTCACTGTAACAGGAAGTGTTACCGCAAGTGCTTATCACACTAATTCAGAAGTCGCTGATTCAGATACAAAAGCACTTCAATTGATAAGCAATCTTCCGACGTGGAAGAATAAAGATGGTACGATTAATTATGAAAATCATTATGCACACAGTAAAGATGATAAAGGACGTTATCGTTTATCTGTAGATACAAGAATAGCGATGTTAGAAAAAATGATATATGAATTGTCAATGAAAATCAATTAATCAATTTAAAACAAGAAATCATGAAAATCAATTTTAAAGAAATCAGAGTTAAGCCATTAATGGGTAATGAGCAAGTTCTTGATATTTCAAAACATTTTGGTAATTTTTTGTATATCAATACAGCGGATCTTGGAATGTTAGAAATCGCACAACAAATTTATAAAAATGGAATCGCTGAAATAAATGAAGAAATGAAAGAAGAATTACTCGCTATTCTCCGGCATCGTGATTGCACATTTGCTGCGGTTGTGAAACAAAAATTAATTGATACTATTCTTGAATCTAAAAAAGATTAATTATGGAAGAACATAAATGTAGTGAGCGTGCTCGCATAGAACGATTAGAGAAATTTCTTGATGGTAATGGTCATGAAGGATTTATTAAAAGTGCGGCAAAAATTGAAAAATCTATTGAATTTATTAAAGTTAATACAGATAACTTAAAAAAAGAAGTAGAATGTATTGATACGAAAATAACTACGTTACAAGAATTTATGCATACAACTACATCAGCACAAATTTCAAAAGAGTTAGTTCGAGAAACAGAACGAAAAAAACGAATGTATA
>SLNU01000197.1 GCA_007132865.1 Bacteroidales bacterium
ACGACCTGGTCATCGTACACCGGGTGGACACCTATATCCCGGGGAATCGGGTGGAAGAAGGGGAGTTCGGGACTTTGGCGCGGCTGATCATGGAGGCACTGGATGAGTGATTTCAGGATTAACTAAACAGGAAAAGTGGATGCTCTGGATGAAAGACAAAAAAGTGAAAAAAGGACTGATAGGCATTGCAGGCGGGATGGGACCGGGGGCAGGGATAGACCTGTCCCGGAAGATCGTGGAACAGACCCTGGCGGGGAGGGATCAGGAACACATTCCACAGATCCTGTGGTCTGAGCCCGACAGGATATTCGACCGGACGGATTATCTGGAGGGGCGGGTAAAGACAAACCCCGCTTTCCGCATTGCCCAGGTGCTACTGAAGCTGGAAGCGGCCGGGGCCAGTGTGGTCGGACTGGCATGCAATTCGGCCCATGCCCCGCAGATATTCGATGTAATCAAGGCGGAGCTGTCTGACAAAAACTCAAAACTGCTGCTGCTTCATATGGTCCGGGAGGTCGGAAGCTTTATCAGCGAGACCTATCCCAGCCGGCGTACTGTCGGTATACTGGGGACCACCGGGACGTATGTGACCCGGCAATATGACCTGATCGTGGAAGCGGGCCTTCAGGTGTTGAATTTGCCAGAAAAGGAACAGAAAAAACTGAACCTGGCCATTTATCATCCGGCATACGGGGTGAAAACGAACGCGGAGACCATATCTGAAAAGGCTCGGTCTATCTTGCTTGCCGCCATGACCAACCTGGTCAGGCAAGGAGCAGAGGCGATTGTTCTGGGTTGTACCGAATTCCCGCTTATATACAAGGAAAAATACTTTATGGACGTGCCGGTGATTGACTCTTCCCTGGTGCTTGCCAGGGCGCTGATCCGGAATCATTCGCCCGAAAAGCTACGGCCTTGGGGGACTATTCGTCTTCAAGAAGCTCCCTGACCCTCAGGGAAACCTCGTTGCGCTTTTCCTGCACCCTGATCACGGTACCATTGACTTGCTCAATGACCGAATCCCAGGTTTCCAGGCTGGCCGTCCGGACATTTTCAAGCTCCTGTTCCAGGTTCGCCAACTGCGCGTTCAACTCCTCGTGGGCCTCTTCGAGTACTTCCTGCGTCTCTCCGGTCGCATCGTCGAGCTGGTGCTCCACATAGGCGATCCGCTCCATGACGTCGTGGCGCAGTTCATAAAGATCGCTGGAGACGCTCTCCTTTACCTCGGCCAATTGCTCTTCCTGCACCTGCCGCTGGGCACCGCCGCCACCGCAGGACCACAGGAACACCAGGGAGATTAGTAGAACAGGGAATAAAATTTGTTTCAGGCCTTTCATAATAATTTGTTTCATAATATAGTCTGTTTATCGGTAAAATAGTCTCTTTATCGGCAAAAATACAAAAAAAAATGGAAAGGGGAAAACACCCGGCCAGGAAATGCAATGGTGGAGGGTGCAGGACGACAGGATATTTGTACAATTCCGCAATAACCCGTATCTTTGCGGCGAATTTTTAATGATCGGTTCCGTAGCTCAGTTGGATAGAGCAACAGCCTTCTAAGCTGTGGGTCGCAGGTTCGAATCCTGCCGGAATCACCAGCCAATTCAAAGGAAAGCCCCGATTTTGGGGCTTTTTCTTTTAAACCTGCTTTGTCTGACGCTTACCAGTGATGAACACCGGGTTGCGGATGTTGTCCACCAGGATGATCAGCAATCCGACAATATAAAAGCTGTCCATAAAGACGATGTAGAAAAAGTGCGCCACCCGTGAGGTGTGGTAGCCGGTGAGCAGCAGCAGGAATATGATGTGGAAGAATACGAACAGGCCGATGTTGAGGCCGCTGGATTTTAATGCCCGCTTCCTTTCGATGAAAAAGGCCGAAAACAACTGCCAGGCAAGGACCATGACAGTGGGCAGCAACAGGGACTGAAGGCGCTGTGGGTATGTACCCCAGTTTCCGTCAATCTGGGTGCGTACCCTGAACACCCTTTCCCCCTCTTCCATGGTAAGGCTTAGTGTGGTCTCACTGCCGGCAATGTCCAGCAGGGTATTGGTGATAAATATCAGCACCCGGGCGTAGATCCCTTCCAGTCCGACAAACCACAGCGCAGCCACAACGATCGACGCCGCAAGCAGGATGCCAATTTTTTTTACCATTTCCGCTGCAATTAAGGTTTCACAATAATCACCCCGGTCCCATGCCCTCCCAGGGGATGCCGGTCCCCAGGCCCCGAGGCTTCTTATCCCCTTGTTTCACGGGGTGCCGGTCCGCCGCCTGCCTTCCGAACGGCCGGTCCGCCGCCTGCCTTCCGAACGGCCTGTTCACCGACTGCCTTGCGGGCCGCGGTTTCGCGCCAGGCCCAGATGCCGAAGACCATGAACCCGAAAAGGATGTTCCAGGCATAGTCGTGCACCAGGTTGAAAAGGTCCGGGCGCCAGCTTCCGACGTATCCCATGCTGATGAAACGCAGGTTGTTCAGTATGAATATGGAAAATAGAATGATTCCCAGGTTGATGAACTTGTGCTTTAGTGGCCATCTGGCAAAAACCACCAGCATGGCACCAAATATATAAAAATTATAGGCGGTGCACTCGGTGATTACCTCCATCTGGAAGCCGTTTACCGAAAGGTAGGGGACCCCGTACATCTTTACCGGCAAAAAAAGCAGCTTGCCAAACCAATAGGCAGAATGGGTGGTGAAGCCGACGAAAAAGTCCTGCACCGGCCGGCTGAAGGCTGGCAGATGCAATATGGTTGTGATCGCAAACCACGAAACAAATGTCCACAACAGTGGAGAAAGCTGTCTGTAGAGCTGCTTCCGTCTTTCCTGCTGTTCCTTCCTGGTCAGGGCTGTCCTTTTTCGTTCTTTCCTGCTCATGGGTGTCAGGGATTGGCCTGTCGGTTCTTCTCGCGGTACATCTCGTAGAGTCTCAGGTGCTTGTCCATGTCGCTGATCTGTCTGCCCTGAATAAATACCATTTCGGTTTTGGTCCACAGCTCCAGCGGGTCACCGTCGGTTACAATCAGCGTGGCATCTTTACCGGGAGCAAGGCTTCCGACCAGGTCGTCAATGCCAAGGATTTGTGCCGGGTAGATTGTAATGGCCCGGAGCGCTTCTTCAGGGGGAAGGCCGAAAGCCACGGCGGCTCCGGCATGGAATGCCAGGCGCCAGGCACCGGCCGCGGAAGGTTCGCCGGCAATGCAAAACCTCACTCCGGCTTCATGGAGCTTCGCTGGCAACAGGTAGCCCTGGTCATAGCTCTCCCAGTTGGTAGTCGGACCGGAAACCACGGGTGTGACCATGACCGGTATGTCCTTTTCAGCCAGTTGACCGGCAATGTACCCTGCGTCCCTTCCCCCGACGAGTATCATCTGCAGCCCTTCTTTTTCTGTCCAGGCGATGGCAGACTGTATCTGTGCCACGTCGTTGGCATTGATAAAGACCGGCAGCTCTCCGTTCAGCAAGGGCAGCATGGCTTCCCACCGCACATCGACCGGATGGTTGAATGCATTGCCGCCGGCCTCCCGGGCCTGCTTGTACCGCCTGGCTTTGTCAAAGGCATCCTGCAGCTCCTGCATGGCCTTGTCGCGTTCAGCAGCATTGCCCATGGAGGGCCAGTTGATCGAGATTCCCAATGGGGCCTTCAGTGTCATTTGCTCCCAGGTCCAGCCATCGGTCATCATTGCAGCCGGCTGTCCGGCTATGATACCCCCGGCAGGGGAGATCACGGCCGTGGTCACGCCATGCACGGCAGCCACCCCGATGTGGTCGCTGGGGGAATGGTAGGCCACCTGGGCACGGACATTGGGGTTGATGTTTCCGGTCTCTGCAATGTCAGTCGCCTCGGTGATCCTTCCGATCTCGGTAAGTCCGATTGTGGTCCGGCCCAGTATCAGTCCGGGATAGACCTGCTTGCCGCTTACATCGATCACTTCCGCGTTCGGGGGAGGTGTGACCGCACTGCCCAGGGCAATGATCTTTCCGTTCTCGAACAATATGGTACCGTTTTCGATCACGGCACCGCTGAGCAGGTGGAGGTTGCCACCGACCAGCGCAATGGGCCCTTCCTGCGGGGGAGCGGCAACCTGGGATCGGACCGGCCCGTTGCCCAGGCCCAGGATGAGCAGTGCAAGGAAAAGGCCGGCAGTTTTAAATTTGATCAGTTTGGGATTCATTATAGGGGAGTTAATTGTTCGTTTTTAATTTTTTTCTCATATCATTGGGTTCCGCAGCGCGCGCGGGGAGGCTTACTGCCTTTCCCGTCCGGTCTCTGCAGCCGGTGCGGGCTGTTGTTCCAGTATTGCCTGGATGATCATGGCCCTTTCACGCCGGATGTCTTCCCTGAGTTTTTCGTCCGTTTCCCGGTCAAAATACTTCCTGCCCTCGATCCAGGTCTGGCTGGGGGTGGAAAAGGTCGACATGGGGTGGCCGTTCCAGACCACGAAATCGGCATGCTTGCCCGGCTCCAGTGAGCCTGTCAAATGGTCGATCCCCATGATTCTGG
>SLNU01000057.1 GCA_007132865.1 Bacteroidales bacterium
CGCCGGCCCGCTGTGCTTCGGCGATGGCATGGATTGCCAGGGTGGTTTTTCCGGAGGACTCCGGACCATAGATCTCCACGACCCGTCCGCGCGGCAATCCGCCTGTACCCAGGGCCATGTCGAGGGTCAGCGATCCGGTGGAAATGACCTCTGCCGGAACAACGGCAGAGTCACCCAGTTTCATGATGGTGCCCTTGCCATATGATTTTTCTATTTTGTCTAGGGTAAGTTGCAGTGCTTTCAGCTTTTCTGCATTCTGGGGACGTTCTTTTTCTTTGCTCATATCTGAATTGCGATTTTTATGGATGTTGGTTTAATTCTTTCCGTTACTGCTCGGGCAGATCTTCCGGGGCGGCATTGAATCCGGCGGACTGCAATGCTTCAAAATTACGAACTATTTGATTTGTCGGAAAACTTTTTCGATGAACGGCCGCAAAGGTGCACCAGCTTCTTCGTCTCGAAAAAGGGTTCATCAAAGAAACGGCTCAGGGGATAAACCTCCACCGGCATGTCCAGGGACCTGATCTCCTCCTGAAGGTCACCGCCCTTCAGGTAGAGCACCCCATTGGGGATATCATTGAACCCCCCGGATGCAATTTTTCCCTCCATCCATTTCATGAAGCCCGGCAAGGCAGTCACCGCCCTGCTCACCACAAAGTCAAAATGCCCCATGACATCTTCTGCACGAACCTGGAGGGCCTCCACATTATGAAGTCCGATGCCTGCAGCCACCTCCCTGACCACCCTGATCTTTTTCCCGATTGAATCCACCAGCAGAAAACGACTTTCCGGGAAACAGATGGCCAGGGGGATCCCGGGAAAACCACCACCGGTACCCACATCCATGATGCGCGTGCCGGGTTTGAACCTGACAAGCTTCATCACCGACAGGGAGTGCAGCACATGACGCTCGTAAAAATGATCCATGTCCCTGCGGGAGATGACATTGATCCTCGCGTTCCACTCCTGGTAGAGTTCCTGCAGCATGCCAAGCTGTTTCAGTTGCCCAGGGCCGAGTTCATGAAAATATTTTTTTATTTTTTCCACTTTTCCCAAATAGGAATAATGTATTTTTGCCTGATTGGAACCCTTTGCGAGCGTTTGAACGCGTCATCAAAAATAGTGTTTATGGCATACATTTCTCCACCCTGCTGCAAAAAGCTGTTCACCGGGCTCTTTGTTTTGATGTTGTTCTTTTCGTCGGATGGACATGGCCAGGGCCGCATGGCCGTTGCAGACTACATCGCCAACTACCGCAACATTGCCATACAGGAAATGAGAAAACACGGCATCCCGGCCAGCATCAAGCTGGCCCAGGGCATACTGGAATCGGGTTTCGGGAACAGCGAGCTGGCTGTCAATGCCAACAACCATTTCGGCATCAAATGCCATGGCTGGCCAGGACGGGGATACCTTTACGATGACGATGCCCCGAGAGAATGCTTTCGGCTCTACGACGACCCTGTGCAGTCCTGGCTGGACCATTCTCAATTCCTTTTGACAAGGCCGCGGTATGCTTTCCTTTTTGAGCTGGACCCCCTCGATTACGAAAGCTGGGCCTATGGGCTAAGGATGGCAGGATATGCCACCAACCCCAACTATCCGCAGCACCTGATACGGGTCATCGAAGAGCACGGACTCGCTGTCTATGATCGGATGGCCTTGGATTTGACTGCCGAACTGCCTCCCTTGCCGGGCGCCAATAATGGGGTCAGCCATAACCGGCGCTCTGCCCAGGAAGAATTTAATCCCGTTGCTTTTCAGGGACCCCGGGAGGAAATCCGGGTGAACCGCATCCGTGCCGTTATCGCCCGCCCTGGAGACACACCGGAATCACTCGCCAGGGCACTGGGGGTACGCACCTGGCAGATCGTCCGGTACAATGAACTGGAAGGGGATCGTCAAATCAGGCCAGGGCAGCACATTTTCCTGCAACCCAAAAGGCGAAGGGGCGCGGTCTCACACCATGTGGCAAGGCAGGGTGAAACCATGTATGATATATCCCAGCTTTACGGGATCCGGCTGGACCAGCTTTACCGCCGCAATGCAATGGAGGAGGGGGAACAGCCGGTAATCGGACAAAGGGTGCTCTTAAGGGGGAGGATCCGCTAGGGAATGCCCACCGGCTTCGTTACTGCCGGTTCTATTAAATCCAAAAACCACCAGACACATGCTTGAAATCCTTGCATTGATGCTTGCCGGTACGGCTGTCGGCTACCTGATACGGAAGCGGCATGGCCTTGTCAGGTGGCTGGAAAAAGGCATCATGTGGAGCATCTACCTGTTGCTGTTCCTGTTGGGCCTGTCGATCGGAACCAATGAAACCATTATGGGCCAGCTTCCCGTACTCGGGGGACAGGCATTCATATTGAGCCTTGGTGGCGTTGGGGGCAGCCTGCTGTTTGCATTCCTTGCATGGCGCCTCTTTTTCAACAATGGAAAGACGGACCAATGAGGGCGAGTCTGATTATACTTGGGTTTTTTTGTGTCGGACTGGCAAGCGGTTACCTGGAGTGGTTGCCGGAAAGCTGGACGCGGACCGATTTCAGCCTGTATGCCCTGTACCTGCTGATGTTCCTGGTCGGAATCAGCGTCGGGGCGGATGCCCGGGTTTTACTTGCACTGCGAAGCCACGGTATCAAACTGGCCCTGGTCCCCCTGGTCACAATATTCGGGACATTTACCGGCATCCTCGCAGTAAGCATGCTTTCCGGAAACATCTCTGTGATCGAAGGACTGGCCGTTGGTGCAGGGTTTGGGTATTACAGCCTGTCAAGCGTCATCATCAGTGAACTTTATAGTGAGACGCTGGGCGTAGTTGCCTTGTTGTCCAACATCATGCGCGAGGTTTTGACCCTGCTGTTTGCCCCGCTTATGGTGGCGGCATTTGGCAAACTTGCCCCCATTGCATCGGCCGGGGCGACCAGCATGGACACGACCCTGCCAATCATCACCGCCTCGGCAGGCAAGGAATTTGCCATTGTGGCCCTGTTCCATGGCATCGTCCTGACCATCCTGGTTCCCGTACTGGTGACCCTGATCATTTCCCTTGCCTAGCTTCCAGCTTACTTGCCGGGGGCGGGCGCTGCATGGAAAGTGTATGCACATACGCACCATGCTCCCTTGTTACCCAGTAATCTATCCCTTTCGCCTCGCATGCCTCCACCCAGTTGTTTGTTTGCCAAAAGGTATTGCTGCCATCGATGATCACCCGATCAGGCTGAACATTCCGGAGCCATTCACCGGGGTCTGAATGCGCTCCCCTGGAGACCAGTAAATAATCCGCCGGCCATGCCTGAGGGTTTAGCGGGACATCTGGGGTCAGCCACAGGAACCGCAAGCCGTGGAACTCGATAAACGGGCCCTGTCGGAAAAGAAATTTCCCCCAAAAACCATCATTGTCGTTCTCAGGCAAAATTACCCTGTGCTTCTTTCGGCCCATCCGTATCCGATGACTGCCTGCCTGTAAGTCTGCCGGGGAATTTTCTCCTCCGGAGGAACAGCACAGACTTGCCATTGCCCCAGGCGAAAAAAAATCTACTGCCGTGGCACGGTTCAGGTGGTATACCGCGAAGCCGGCGCTGCTATGCTGTTGGATGGCACGCCATCCGGCAGAAGCCGACAGTCCGCCAACAAACACCAGGGACCACAGCAATGCCTTCCGCCTGTGGAGAATAAAATAGCATGTGGCAGCGCAAAGGATGAGAAAGACCAAAAGGGTTTCCGGTAGGGATATGAATACATCCGACCAGGTCGAGTATGGAAGTCCTTCCACAAAGCGCACTGCCGCATTCAGGATACGGAGCAGGAAAGAAAGCACAGCGCCGGAGATCGCCGCTGCGGGGGTCCAGAACGAAAGGGTGAGGCAAAGCATGGCAGCATAAATGATCAGACTTGCCAGTGGGACCACCAGGATGTTGGTCAGCAGGAAATAGTTCGGGAATTGATTAAAGTAGAACAGTGCAAGGGGACCCGTGGCCAGCTGTGCCGCGAAAGAAACCGTCAGCAGGGCCCAGACCTTTTGAAGCAGGAGGTTCTTCAGTGGAAACAATGCATACAGGCGGGGCTGCAGGGTCACAATGCTGAACACGGCCAAATAAGACAATTGAAAGCCAATGCGGCTGACCAGGTATGGGTCTGTGACAAGCAACACCAATGCCGATGCGCTCAGGCTGTTGTATATGCTGGTCCGACGCCGGAAGCCCTGGCCCGCCGCCACGAAAGTGAACATGGTGGAGGCCCTGAGTACTGAGGGGGAGAACCCGGTCACCGCCGCATACATCCAGATGAAGGCCACGACCAGCAAGGTCCTGATCAGGCTTGCGGTCCCCGAACGGCCCAGAAAACCAAGCATGGCCTTCAGCACCAGGTATATAATCCCCACATGAAGTCCGGACACACAAAGGATATGCATGGCACCTGCCCCCGCAAACTCCCGTTGCAGATCCTCCGTCAGGTATTCCCGGTACCCAAGGAAAAGGGCGGAAACCAC
>SLNU01000067.1 GCA_007132865.1 Bacteroidales bacterium
AGGCGATCATAAAGGGAAGTACGTTCCGGGCGCGTACCGGCAGCAGGAAATAGTTTTTCAGCAGGAGTTGGTAGGCATTGCTGACATACTTGTTCAGTGGCAGGCTGGAATACTCCCGCCAGTTGCTGGCCAGGAAATGGTCATAAAACATGTCCACGACCACCCCCGCATACAGACGGTATTTGTTTCGGAGACGCATCTTGCTTTTATCCACCACCGGATGGCTGTCGGTAAAGCTGTCAATCTTACGGTGCATGTGAATGCCCCGGACCACATTTTCATGAAAATTCTCAATTTGCCGGCCCTTGACCATGTCGGCAATGAAGTTGCCGACGATCAGGTCTTCATCGTTGCCAGACAAGTACAGATGTGCAAGAAAATTCATCGTCGGGACCCATTTATGAACTGCGAAACCGGCCCCACTGATCAGGCCGGGAATATGGAACGGATTTGCCTAGCCTAAAATTACATGAACTTTTTGAAATTTATTCATTTTTAAGGCTTTTTTACAGATAAAACCTTAGCTGGAACTGCCGGAATTTTATAGTTTTGCAAGGTCATTCTATACCAGTATTTCCACCCAAATAAAAGCGTATACCAAATGCAAAAATTATTGTTGTTAGGCGATGAGGCCATTGCCCAGGCGGGGATTGACGCCGGTATCTCTGGCATTTATGCCTATCCGGGAACCCCCTCGACGGAAATTACCGAGTACGTGATTTCCTCAAAAGAGGCGAAAGAGAAAGGGATCACCGCCACATGGTGTGCCAATGAGAAAACCGCCGCTGAAACGGCCCTGGGCATGTCTTATGCCGGAAAGCGGGCCATGACCTGCATGAAGCATGTCGGTCTGAATGTGGCAGCAGATCCTTTCATAAATTCGGCGCTGACAGGTGCCAATGGCGGATTGATTTTCGTGGTGGCGGATGACCCTTCCATGCACTCCTCGCAAAACGAACAGGACTCCCGGTTCTTCGGCAAGTTTGCGATGATCCCGATCCTGGAACCTTCCAGCCAGCAGGAAGCCTACGACATGGTCCATTATGGCTATGAGCTCTCGGAAAAGTACAAGGTAACGGTCATGCTGCGCATCACCACCCGCCTGGCACACTCCAGGGCCGGGGTGGTCCGCAAGACACAGCGGGAGCAAAACCGGTTCAAATTGCCGGGGGACCTCAGGCAGTTCGTATTGTTGCCAGGCATTGCCCGGAAAAAATACCAGGTCCACCTGAAGCTCCAGGAGGATTTTCAAACGGAGTCTGCCAACTCCCCCTTCAACCAATTTTTTGAAGGCAAGGACCACTCCATGGGGATTATTGCATGCGGACTGGCATACAATTACCTGATGGAGAATTATCCCGACAGGAAAATTCCTTACCCGGTGGTAAAGATCTGCCAGTATCCGGCACCCCTCGACATGGTGGAAAAACTTTACACCCAATGCGAGACAATCCTGGTGCTGGAGGAAGGCTTCCCCATGGTGGAAGAAATGCTCAAGGGTCTGCTGAACAAAGGTAAGCAGGTCAGGGGTCGCCTGGACGGGAGCATCCCCATGGCGGGCGAACTGAATCCCAACATCGTTTCCAAAGCACTCGGGTTTGAGCAGGATCCCATCACGCCGGTTCCCTCTCTCGTGACACCCAGGCCACCCTCGCTTTGCAAGGGTTGTCCGCATATCGACAGCTTTGTCGGACTAAATGAGGCCATTGAATCCTTCGGCAAGGGCAGGGTGTTCTCAGACATCGGATGCTATACCCTCAGCGCATTGCCTCCATACGAATCCATCAACTCATGTGTGGACATGGGCGCTTCGATTACGATGGCCAAAGGTGCGGCTGATGCGGGCATGAAGCCTTCAATCGCAGTGATTGGCGATTCCACATTTACACATTCAGGTATCACCGGACTGCTGGATGCGGTGAACGCCAAGTCGAACATCACCGTTATCATCCTGGACAATGCCACCACGGCCATGACGGGCGGACAGCCATCCTCGGCCCTGAACCGCATTGAAGACATCTGCAAGGGCGTTGGGGTGGAGGAAAACCATATACGGGTCATCAAACCCCTGAGAAAACAACATGAGGAGAACACCAGAATCCTGTTGGAGGAATTGAATTACGACGGGGTCAGCGTCATCATCCCACGAAGGGAATGCATACAGACCCTGAACAAGCGGATGCGCGCCAAATTCAAGGAAAAGGCCAAAGCCGCCAAAACACAGGAATAATCCGCAAATACGAACCAGAAAAATTTGAAGCAATGAAGAAAGACATTATTTTGGCGGGCGTAGGCGGACAAGGGATTTTGTCAATCGCAGCCATTATCGGTTATGCCGCCGTGGAATCCGGACTGTTCCTGAAGCAGGCCGAGGTGCATGGCATGAGCCAAAGGGGAGGCGATGTACAATCACATTTAAGATTATCGTCGGATGAGATCGCATCGGACCTGATCCCCCAGGGCAAGGCCGACATGATTATCTCGGTGGAGCCCATGGAGTCACTGAGGTACCTGCCTTATCTCGGACCAGCGGGATGGCTGGTCACCAGCATCAAACCCTTTGTGAATATCCCCAACTACCCGGATATGGAACAGCTTATGCAACAGGTTGATGCACAGCCCAATCATATTGCCCTCGATGCAGAAACCATGGCCGGAGAGCTGGGAAGCGTAAAGGCAGCCAATATGGTGGTGCTGGGAGCTGCGTCCCCGTTCCTGGACCTGGACTATGAAAAGCTGGAAAAAGCGATCCATTTTGTCTTTGGCCGCAAAGGGGAAGACCTGGTGCAGTTGAATCTCAATGCACTGAAAGCCGGCAGGGAGTATGCGGAAGAGCACATGAACTAAGTTACAGGTTTAATTGTTGATGTTCTGGCCTGCCGGATGGCGGCTGAATATTATTAAATAATTATTAACGTTCAACATCCCCATGATTACAAATAACTTCATTTACCGCCATAACGGAATCCGCAAGGACGACGAACAGAAAATGCTGGAGACCATCGGGCTGAAAAGCACGGATGAACTGATTGACCAGACCATCCCGGCCTCCATCCGCCTGAAAAAGGACATGGACCTTCCCGATGGTCTGAACGAATATGAGTTTCTCTCCCACCTGCGTGAATTGGGTTCCCGGAACAAATTGCTCAAAACCTACATAGGAATGGGGTATTACAACACCATCCTACCGGGTGTGATCCAACGCAACATACTGGAAAACCCGGGTTGGTATACTTCCTATACCCCCTACCAGGCAGAAATCTCCCAGGGAAGACTGGAGGCGCTGCTGAATTTCCAGACCGTCGTTTCAGACCTGACAGGACTGGAAATTGCCAATGCGTCCCTGCTGGATGAAGGAACCGCCGCTGCGGAAGCCATGATCATGTTGTTCAATGCCAGACCGAGGGAAGCCGTAAAAAATGAAGCCAATAAGTTCTTCGTTTCTGAAAGGTGTTTTCCACAAACCATAGACGTATTGAAGAACCGGGCCGTACCGCTGGGTATTGAGCTCCATATCGGGGACCATGAATCTGTCGACCTTGACAAACAGTATTTCGGGGCATTGTTGCAGTACCCTGACGGGTTCGGGCGCATCAATGACTATAAGGGCTTTGTTTCAAAAGCCGCTGAGGCGGGTGTACGCATCACCGTGGCGGCAGACCTGTTGAGCCTGACCCTGCTCACCCCTCCGGGTGAATGGGGTGCCGATGTGGTGGTGGGATCCTCCCAGCGCTTCGGGGTGCCCATGGGGTATGGCGGACCGCATGCAGGTTTCTTTGCCACAAAGGATGAGTTCAAGCGGCAGGTGCCCGGAAGGATCATCGGTGCCTCCATCGACAAACTTGGCAATACGGCCCTGCGCATGGCGCTGCAGACACGCGAACAGCACATCAAGCGCGAAAGGGCAACCTCCAACATCTGTACCGCACAGGCCCTGCTGGCAACGATGGCCGGGATGTATGCGGTTTATCACGGACCTGCCGGACTGAAAAGAATTGCACGCCATGTCAACATTCTCACTGCCGTGCTGTCACAGGAGGTCGAAAAATATGGGTACAAGCAGCTAAATGAAAACTTCTTCGACACCTTGCACATTGAAATGCCTGAGAATATTTGGGCGGAGAAGGTTCTCCAGCAGGCACTGGCCCATGGCATGAACCTCCGTCTGATCGATGAAAAACATATCGGGATTAGTCTGGACGAGACCACTACCCTAAAGGATGTGAATGCCATTCTGGAGGTCTTTGCCGTGGCAGCCGGGAAAAAATTTGAGACATTTGTCTGTGACCCGGTGGAATGCGGAAAGATCACGACCTTCCCAAAGGAAGCACACCGCAAAAGTGAATTCCTGGCCCATCCGACTTTTAACTCCTACCACTCCGAAACGGAGATGATGCGCTACCTGAAGAAACTGGAGAACAAGGACCTGGCGCTGAACCGGACCATGATTCCGCTGGGTAGCTGCACGATGAA
>SLNU01000216.1 GCA_007132865.1 Bacteroidales bacterium
CCCGGTTGACCAGTCCGAGCGCATTGGCCCCGACCACTTCTGAGCAAATGCGGACGCAGCGGCTGCAAAGGATGCATTTGTTGTTGTCGATCTCCACGAAGGGGTGGTCAAAGCGTACCGGGCGGTCGGTGAATTCCCCGCCAAAGCGCTTTTGCTCCGCCTGGTAGGTGGTGGCATGTTTTTTCAGCTCGCAGGTATACAGCTCCGTGCAGCCACACTCCATACACCTCAGGGTTTCCTTCATGGCGGCATCCGGCTCATATCCCAGCTCGACTTCGTTGAAGTTGTCACGGGTTTCCGGTTCCATGGTCGGCATTTCCTCCCTTTCCTGTGAGGAGAAAAGGTTTTCATAATCCGATTTTACCTGTTCGCGGAAGTTGTCACGTTTGCTGAGGAACTCAGCAGGGGCAGGTGTGAGCGTCAGCCCGTGCAGGAACTGGTTACAGCTGTGGGCAGCCTTTTTCCCCTGGGCGATGGCTTCGATCAGGGTGGCCGGACCGGTGACCCCGTCCCCGCAGGCAAACACATCTTCAATAGAGGTCTGCAGGGTCTTTGGATCCGCATCAATGTCGCCCCATTTGTTGATGGCAAGCTCCTTGCCGGCATGGACGTTTATGTCGTCAATGAAATTCACATTGGTTTTTTGCCCGATGGCTGCCAGCACGATGTCGGCCTTCACCGTGAATTCCGATCCTTCTACCTTCATGGGACGGCGCCTGCCGGAGGCATCCGGTTCGCCCAGCTCCATGCGGTAACAGCAAATGGATTCCACGTTTCCTTCATCGTTTTTATTGACCAGGGCAGGGGCCGTCAGGAATCTGTATTGTATACCCTCCAGTTTGGATTCATGGATCTCGATCGGATTGGCAGGCATTTCCTTCTCCGTGCGGCGGTATAGCACCACGACCTCTTTGGCCCCGCACCGTTTGGCGGTACGGCAGCAGTCCATCGCCGTATTTCCGCCACCAATGACTGCTACTGTCTTTCCCGTGAAATCATATTTCTGTCCGGTCATCTCCATATTTCTCAGGAAATCGATCCCTGAAAAGATGTTGCCGGCATCGTCGTTGGTGCAGCCGATGCGTGTGCCGTTCTGGGAGCCAATGGCCAGAATGACCGAGTCGAACTGCTTTTTCAGGTCTGCATAGCTGAGGTTTTCGCCCAGTTTTTTGTTGTAGTGGATTTTTGCGCCCAGTCCGGTGATCCCCTCCACCTCCTTCTCTATGATGTCGTTCGGCAGGCGGTAGGGGGGGATGCCGTAACGGAGCATGCCGCCGGCATGGGGACTCGCCTCAAAGATCTCTGCATGGTGCCCCTCGATGGCCAGGTAGTAGGCCGCCGTCAGTCCGCCAGGCCCCGCCCCGATGATGGCCACCTTCTTTCCGCTAGGGGCTTTGGTCTGTGGCATGAAGCGCTCCGGCGACTCCAGGTCAATGTCGGATGTATAACGTTTCAGGTAGTCGATGCCCACCCCGATGCCTTCAACGAAATTCCTTCTGCATGCCAGTTCGCAGGGGCGTACGCAGACCCTGCCGCATATGGCGGGCAGTGGGTTGGTTTGCTTGATCAGTTCCACGGCCTCGCGGTGCATGCCGCGGTTTATCATCGCGATATATCCCTGCACATCCACCCCGGCCGGGCAGGTTTCCCTGCAGGGTGCGGTGCAATCGGCATAGTGGTTGCTGGCAAGCAGCTCCAGCGCAAATTTGCGGGACCTTTTGACCCGGTCGTTCTCTGTTTCAATCCGCATGCCCTCTGCTATTTTTGTGGAGCAGGCAGGCTGCAATCCGCGCATGCCTTCCACCTCGACCACACATACATAGCAGGAGGAGAATGGCTCCAGCCTTTCGTCATTGCAAAGGGTGGGAATCTCAATGTCCTGGCGCCGGGCCAGTTCCAGAATGGTCTCTCCCTTGTATCCGACAATAATCTTGCCGTTAAGTATGATATTCAGTTTACTCATCTGCTTGTATTTTAGCTTACAACAATGGCTTCAAACTTGCACCTGGTGTAACATACACCGCATTGGATGCAGACGTCCTGCAAAACAAAATGCTTCTCCCGCTTGCCGCCTTCGATGGCATCTACCGGGCAGCCCTTTGTGCAGGCCATGCAACCCGTACAGTTCTCCTGGTTCACCGTATAGGTCAGCAGTTTCTTGCAGCTTAGGGCCGGACATTTCCTGTCGCGGATATGGGCCTCGTATTCGTCACGGAAGTACTTGATCGTGGTTAGTACCGGGTTGGGGGCGGTCTGTCCGAGTCCGCAAAGCGAACTGTCCTTTATCGTCTCTGCCAGGTTTTCCAGCATTTCGATGTCGCCGTCCCTGCCTTCCCCTTCGGTAATGCGCGTCAGGATCTCCAGCATGCGCTTGGTACCGATCCGGCAGAAGGTGCATTTCCCGCAGCTTTCCTTTTGGGTGAAATCCAGAAAAAAGCGGGCGATGTCGACCACGCAGGTGGTCTCGTCCATCACCACCATCCCTCCCGAGCCCATGATGGCCCCGGTGGCATTCACCGAGTCATAATCCACCTGTGTGTGGGAGAGGTGTTCTGGGATGCAACCCCCGGATGGTCCGCCGAGCTGTACCGCCTTGAATTTCTTGTCGCCGGTGATCCCCCCGCCCAGCTTGTAAATGATGTCCTTGATGGTGATTCCCATGGGTACCTCCACGAGTCCGCCATGCCGTATCTTCCCGGTCAGTGCGAACACCTTGGTGCCCTTGCTTTTTTCGGTACCATATTGTGCATATGCCTGGGGTCCGTTCAGGATAATCCAGGGGATGTTCACAAAGGTCTCTACATTGTTGATGTTGGTGGGGCTTTTCCACAGGCCGGATTCTGCCGGGAAAGGGGGTCGCCGCCTGGGCATGCCACGTTGTCCCTCAATCGAGGCGATCAATGCGGTTTCTTCCCCGCAGACGAAGGCACCGGCTCCTTCCTTGATCTGCAGGTCGAAATCAAAGCCCGGGATGCCGCAGCTGTCCTTTCCGAGGTAGCCCTTCTCCCTGGCCTGACCGATGGCTATATTCAGCCTTTTTATTGCCAGCGGGTATTCTGCCCTGCAATAGATGTAGCCCTCGCTAGCTCCTACGGCATAGCCACAGATGATCATGCCCTCCAGCACCCCGTGGGGGTCGCCCTCCAGGATGGAGCGATCCATGAACGCCCCGGGGTCGCCCTCATCTGCATTGCATATGACATATTTTTTCGGGGCATCGTTGTTGCGCGCAAACCTCCATTTGAGTCCGGTGGAGAATCCCCCGCCCCCGCGGCCCCGCATGCCGGAGTCCATCACAGCTTGTATCACCGCATCGGGTTTCATGTGCTGTTCATAAATCTTCCGGATGGCACCATAGCCCCCGCGGGCCTCGTATTCCTCGACAGATTCCGGATCGATATGTCCGCAATTGCGCAGTGCGATCTTCACCTGTCCCTCAAAAAAATCCTTGTCCTTGCCCGGCAGTTTGTCTGATTGTACGATCATTTCCGGGATGGGGGAGAAATTCTTGATGTGCTTTTCGATGATCTCATCGACCCTTTCCGCCTTGACCTCCCCATAAAGGTAGGTTCCGCTGTCGTCGATGATCTCCACCAGGGGTTCCCGGTAACACATGCCGACGCAACTGGTCTTTTTTAGTTTGAAGTCCAGCTTGTCGGTCTCAAGTATGCGCAGGAATTCATTGTAGGTCTTGTTGGCTCCTGCCGCGATGCCACAACTTCCCAATCCGACGATCACCGTGAAACCGTTCTTGTGACCGTTTTGCGGGGTTTTAACAGGATGGTTTTGATTGTTCATATCTTATTGCCTAGTGGATAAGGGTAATGTTGAAACTCATTCATTGCCTTTGTTGGGATTTCCCGGTTCGGCTCATGCACGTTCAGGTCTTGTACGTTCAGGCCTGGCTGCTTTCCGAACGGCGGATCTCCTTGATGATTTTGACGGCTTCCCGGGGGGTGAGTTTTCCGTAGGTCTCACTCCCGATCATCATGACCGGCGCCAGGGAGCAGCACCCCAGGCAGGCCACCGTTTCCACGGTGAATAGTCCGTCTTGCGTGGTCTCCCCGTCTTTGATTGCCAGGTGGTCAAGCAGCTCATCGGTGATGGCCGAAACGCTTTGCACATGGCAGGCCGTGCCGTGGCACATTTTTACGATGTGCTTGCCGGCCGGGACCAGGCGGAACTGGGCATAAAAGGTGGCCACCCCGTACATTTCATTCAGTTCCAGTCCGGTTTCCCTGTGCAGCTTGACAAATGCCTCGTCCGGGATAAAGCCGTACAGATCCTGCGTCCCCTGCAGCAGGGGGATTAGTTTGCCGGGCTTGTGTTTCAGCTTATTGATCAGCGGATCCATCAGTGATAGGTCAACCGCCACCATGGGTTCGGCTGTTTTGACTTCAGGAGCTATTCGTTTGATTCGCATGGGCTAAATATTTACTGGTATTTTGATTCTGCGAG
>SLNU01000269.1 GCA_007132865.1 Bacteroidales bacterium
AACAAGAGACGAGCTGAGCAATGACCATTATCACCCTGACTACCGACTGGGGTTGCGCCAATCATTATGTGGGAGCGGTAAAAGGCAATTTGCTGAATCTGATACCCGGGGCAACGATCATTGATATCAGCCACCAGGTGCCGGCATTTGACATCATGCAGGCCAGTTTCGTTCTGAAGAATGCTTATCCCCATTTTCCGCAAGGGACCATTCACCTGGTCGGGGTGAACACAGAAGCAGGACTGCAGAACCCTCATATTGCAGTAAGCCACCTGGGACACTATTTTATTGGGGCTGACAACGGAATCTTCTCGCTGCTTTTTGAAAACCAACCGGAAAGCGCAGTGGAGTTGGAGATTATTCAGGATTCAGACTACTTTACCTTTTCCACGAGGGATGTATTTGCAAAAGCCGCATCGATGATTGCCGGGGGCAAGGCGCTCAGTGAACTTGGCAGACCACACGGCGAACTCAACAAGCGGATCCCTTTTAAACCTGTGATCTACCCTGAAAAGATCATTGGCAAGGTAATCTTCATCGACAACTACGAGAATGTGCTGGTCAATATTGACAAGGAGATATTCAGGCAAGTTGGCAGAAACCGTCCTTTTTCCATTGGCTTTCGTTCCCCGGGCCACTCTATCTCGCAGATTCACCAGGCATATGCCGATGTGGTTCCCGGCGAAAAACTGGCCCTGTTCGGGTCCACCGGTTTCCTGGAAATCGCCATCAACCAGGGGAAGGCCTCCAGTTTACTCGGGCTGTATATGAACGACACGGTGTCGATCGAATTCAAATAAACAAGACCTTTCTTATCTGATGATCAGACTTTATTTCAAGGAGATCACCGCTTTTTTAAATACCCTGACCGGGTTGATCGTCGTGGCTGTGTTTCTTTCGATCATCGGTTCGTTTTTATGGGTCTTCCCGGGGCAATACAACATACCGGATTCCCCTTACGCCAATCTGAATGGTCTGTTCCAGCTGGCCCCTTACGTATACCTGTTTCTGATCCCGGCCATCACAATGCGTTTCTTCGCTGATGAAAAAAGGAGCGGAACCCTGGAGATGTTGCTTACAAAGCCACTGACCGACACCCAGATTATTCTGGCGAAGTATTTTGCCGGTATCACCCTGGTGTTGTTCTCCCTGCTTCCGACGCTGGTGTATTTTTATACTGTCTGGTGGTATGCCCTTCCCCCGGGCGTGGATATTGGAGGGACATGGGGTTCTTTTATCGGGCTCTTTTTACTGGGGGCGGCATTTGTGGGTATCGGACTATTTGCTTCGTCCCTGACCGGGAACCAGGTCATTGCGTTCATTTTGGCGATGTTCATGAGCGGATTGGTCTTCATTGGTTTCGAGATGGCCTATGAGATGGAGCAAATGGGAAGGCTCGGGTGGCTGGTGCGCAGCATGGGGATTCAGTCACATTACACATCCATGAGCCGCGGTGTGATCGACACCCGTGATTTAATATACTTCTTCAGCCTGATCGGCTTTTTCCTGCTGTTGACAAAGATTCGCCTGGAAAGCCGTAAATGGCTCGGGAAGTTTTCCTTGCGTGGACTGTATAGCAAGACCAGAAGCCGTCATTTGACAGCCTTTTTGGCAGGCTTGCTGGTTGTAGTCGGACTAAACCTGGCGGGTTCTTACCGCTTCATGCGCATTGACCTCACCAGTGAAAAGCGTTTCACGCTGAGCCCGGCCACGCGTCAAATGCTCTCTGAGCTGGACGACCTGGTCTTTTTCAGGGTTTATCTTGATGGAAACCTGCCGGCCGGCTTCAGGAAACTAAGAAACGAATGCAGGGAGATGCTCGATGAATTCCGGGCCTATTCCGATATGGTACAATATGAGTTTGTGAACCCCCTGCAGGCAGGCAGCGGGGAAGGGGGGAGGCGCTACGTGGAGGCATTGATCGAAAAAGGGCTTCAGCCCACCCAGGTGCAGGTGCGTGCCGATGATGCCACCTCCCAGCAACTGATCTTTCCGGGCGCAATGGTCTCTTACAGGGATCAGGAAATTCCCCTGCATTTACTCAAAGACCAGATCGGGCTGCCCGCAGAGGAGGTGCTCAATAATTCTGCACAGGCTCTGGAATACAGCCTGGCCAGCACGGTCCGCAAGCTTACGGCAGGACGGGACCAGAAAGTTGGCTTCCTGGAAGGGCAGGGGGAGTTTGGTGCCAGGTATGTGGCAGATATCTCATCCGCGCTCGGTGAGTTTTACCAGGTGGAACGGATCAGGTTGGACGGAAATAAAGAGGCATGGGGTGGCATTGGCACCCTTGTGGTGGCACAGCCCCGTCAGCCATTCACTGAGCAAGGCAAGTATTTGCTGGACCAGTTTGTGATGAACGGCGGCCGGATATTGTGGCTGGTGGATCCGGTTTATGCGGAGATGGACAGCCTGCAGCCCCCGGACTACGAAACGATCGGAATGGGCTGGCCCCTGAACCTGGATGATATGTTCTTCAGGTATGGCCTGCGGCTGAATCCGGATCTGGTAATGGATCTGCAGGCTGCCCCCCTGGCGGTGACCACTGGCGAAATGGCCGGCAGGCCGCAGATCAACCTGCTGCCATGGTATTTCTTTCCATTGGTCGCACCCGCAAGTAACCATCCGATCGTCCGGAACATCAATCTGGTCCGCACCGAATTCGTCAGCAGCATGGATACCATTGAAAGTCCCGGTATTGCGAAGACCATGCTGATTGAGACTTCTCCGTATTCCAGGACGATGCCGGGTCCGGTGAGAATCGGACTGGACATTCTGCAGGAACCGCCTGATGAAAGGCTGTTCAGTGGTCCGCCGCGCACTGTTGCTGTCTTGCTTGAGGGTCGGTTTGAATCTTTGTTCCGAAACCGGGTACCCCCTGAAGTGGACTTGCCTTCCGGCTTCGCCCGGCGCGATGAGGGCCTGCCGTCAGCCATGATTGTGGTCAGCGATGGGGACATCATTCGTAACCAGTTTGGCAGCGGCCAACAAGTGCTTCCCCTGGGTTACGATCGCTTCAGCGGGGAGACATTCGGGAACCGGGATTTTATCCTGAATGCCGTGAATTACCTGGCGGACGATTCAGGGTTGATTGCAGCCCGCAGCCGGGAGGTGCGCCTGCGGCTGCTTGACAAGACCCTGATGCAGCGTGACAGGTCTGTGGTGCAGTTTTTGAATGTGGCGCTGCCCCTGATTCTCGTCGCGCTCACGGGCTTTCTCAGGATGATCTGGAGGAGAAAAAAATATGCATTTAAAAACAAGGGACCGGCATGAGAAGGCTTGCAAGATATTGGGTGTTGCCGGTCGGAGCCCTGGTGCTCGTCTTCATGTGGCAACGGTTCTCAGAGGAAAAATCTTCTTCATTGCCTGCATTTGGAACCGGCCCAAACCAGGAAATCGTCAGGGTTGAGATGAAGGGGGGACCGGATGGGGAATTGGTGTTGGAGAGGCAGGAGGATGGCCCATGGGTGCTAAATGAACTGCATGCGGCCAACGAACCGGCGGTCCGCGAATTGCTCACCGTGCTTGACGAAATGGCTGTCAGGCGGCCGGTCTCACTGGGCGGCAGGCAGGAGATGGACGCCTTGTTTATGGAGCATGGGATTTCTGTCCGCGTGTTCGCTGCCACATACCGGCTTCGCCTGCCTTTGGGCATTCGGCTGCTCCCCTTTAGAAAACTGGTTCGTTCCATGGAAGTGGGACCCGATGCGGCGGACGGTGTGGGGACAGCCATGCGACTGGCTGGTGAGGACGTATATTATTGGGTGCATTTGCCGGGGGTGGAAGCCGGACTCAGGCAGGTTTTTGGTTCCGGGGAGGACCGCTACCGCAGCCGCCTTTTGCTTGGGTTGGAAAGAGGGAATGTTCGCACCGTTTCCGTGGTGTTGCCTGAGAATAGGGAACTGTCTTATTCCATCCAGGCCGGACAGAACGGCAAAGCGCAACTATCCCTTTATGACGGCAGCCTGGTCCAGCCGGAAAAATTGAACCTGGTGCGGTTGTCGCGCTTCCTGCGTGCCTTTGAAGACTTGTATTTTGACCGCCCCGTCAAAGGGGAGGAGTCGGTAAAAAGAATTGCCATGATGGTACCGGGACCCTTTATGGTGCTGGAGATAAGTACACATGATGGAGACCACCATCGTTTCGAGTGTTACCGTCGGCTGCCACCTCCGGAGATCAATATGGACCCTGCGACGAACGTTGATTTTGATCCGGACCGGTTTTACATTCTGACAGAGAATGGTGAATACCTGCTGGCACATTATTATTTTTTCAGCCATGTGCTGCGGCCGGTTTCCTTTTTTCTTCAAGAATAAGCCGGGTTTTTTAATAATAAACTATATTTGCTAATTAAATCCAAACCAGGAGCGTTATGAAGTTCATCGTGTCGAGTTCTTTGTTGCTAAAGCAACTGCAAGCCATCAGTGGTGTGTTGAGT
>SLNU01000303.1 GCA_007132865.1 Bacteroidales bacterium
AGGCCCGGCCTTTCCATTCCGAACGGAAGGATCCATCCGTCATCCTGATTACTGCCGACACCATCGTGGTGAACAGGGGAAGAATCCTGAATAAACCCGCCAATCAGGAGGAGGCCTTCCGGATGCTGCGTTTGCTTTCCGGAAAGTGGCACGAGGTGATGACCGGGGTTTGCATATGCCATGACGGAAAGGAGATGGTATTTGTAGACACCACCGGTGTGTGCTTCAGGGAGCTCGCAGACTGGGAGATCAGACATTACATTAATGAATGCCAGCCATATGACAAGGCCGGGGCCTACGGCATACAGGAATGGATCGGTCAGGTAGGTATAAAGCAGATCAGGGGTTCCTGGTCAAACGTAGTGGGCTTGCCCGTCGAACGGGTGTTTACGGCCTTAAAAGATATAATTGTGCCGGATCCGCAAGGGGAACCTACCTTCTTCCCATGAATATCATGATATAATACAGCAGGGTTGCCAGCGATGCCAGCGCAGCCACCACATAGGTGAGGGAGGCCCATTTCAGGGCATCTTTGGCATGGCTGTGTTCCTGTCCGACCACCCTGCCGGTATCAGTCAGCCAGGCCAGCGCTCTTTTCGTGGCATCAAATTCAACAGGAAGGGTAATGAAACTGAACAAGGTGGTCATCGCGAACATGACGATGCCGGCAAGCAGAAGGCCGGGCATGCTTTGCACGGTCAAAATTCCAATTAGAAGAATCCACTGCATATAACGGGAACTGATGCTGACCACCGGAACCAACGCAGACCGCATTTTCAAAAAGGCATATGCCCTGGCATGCTGCACCGCATGTCCGCATTCATGGGCAGCCACAGCTGCTGCAGCCACACTACGTCCCTGGTAGACTTCGGGACTCAGGTTCACTGTGCGGTCCAACGGATTGTAATGGTCGGTCAGACGCCCGGGGGTGGAAATCACCCGCACCCCTTCGATGCCGTGATCGGCAAGCATTTGCTCAGCGATCTCCCGCCCGGACACAGGATGCCTTAACGACATCCTCGAGTATTTCCGGAAACGAGACTTGAGCTGAGAGGAAACCAGCCAGCTCAGCAACATAAAGACCCCGAAAATGATGAAAATTTCCATATCTTGTGTATGCTTGTTTTCTTTGTTATTTAATTACACGCGAAGATAGACAAAAAGTGCGCCAGTCCGGGCATGGCTGACAATTTGACATGCAATTGGCCCTTCAAAGTTTTGCGCTGAATCATATTCTTCATAGCTTTGCGTACTAAAAATTTATTTTATGGGTAAACCTATGATATTGGTCACCAATGATGATGGCGTAATGGCGCCCGGGATCCGTCACCTGGTCAAGTTTATGCTGGAGCTGGGGGAGGTGGTGGTGGTGGCCCCCGACAAGCCGCAGAGCGGCATGGGGCATGCCGTCACCATCGTGAACCCCATTCGCCTGGAGAAGATTACTGTAGACGGCGGCCACCAGGAATTCAGCTGCAGCGGCACCCCGGTGGATTGCGTGAAACTCGCGGTCAACAAGGTGTTGAACCGCAAGCCTGACCTGCTTGTCTCCGGCATCAACCACGGCTCGAATGCATCCATCAATGTGATTTACAGTGGCACGATGTCTGCCGCGATTGAGGGAGCCATGGAAGACATCCCATCCATTGGATTTTCCTTGCTGGATTACCGGTTTGATGCAGATTTTATGGCCGGGAAAAAATATGTGCAGCAAATTGCCGGCAATGTGCTCAAAAATGGTCTGCCTAAAGGGATATGCCTGAATGTGAATATTCCGGCTGTGAAGGAGTCGGATATCCAGGGCGTGAAGGTGTGCCGGCAGGCGCGGGCCAACTGGGAGGAGGAATTTGACCACCGAAAGGATCCCCGCGGGAAGGATTATTATTGGCTGACCGGACGTTTTCGCCTGCATGAGAACAGCAATGAAACGGATGAAGATGCCTTGTCAAATAACTATGTATCGGTGGTCCCGATACAGTTTGACTTTACAGCCCATGACCTGATCCCTGAACTGAAAAAGTGGAAGCTTGATGTTTAAAAAAGACAATTGGTGGCTGGGAATCGGACTCGGTGCAGTATTGCCTGCCATCTTCTACGTGCTCATACTTTTCATACTCAGGCAGACTGGAACAACACCGGCAGGAGATTACCTGCTGAAGCCATCCACGGCAATGCTGCTGGCCCTGTTCTCAAATTTTATCGCCTTCAGGTACTACATGGTCAACCTGAAATATGACCTTACGGGCAGGGGAATCCTGCTGGTGACCTTCCTGTATGCGGGTGTCTTTTTCTACCTCTTCCTTTAACAAGCGATGAAGTATTACATCATAGCCGGTGAGGCCTCGGGTGACTTGCACGCCTCCAACCTGATGGAAGCCATTAAAAAGAATGACCCCGGCGCGAGATTCAGGTGCTGGGGGGGCGACCGAATGCAGTCAGCCGGTGCAGAGCTGGTTAAGCACATCAGGGAACTGGCTTTTATGGGGTTTGCCGAGGTGCTGATGAACCTGGGGAAGATCCTTTCGAACCTCAGGCTGTGCAAACGCGACCTGCTGGCCTGGAAACCGGATGTGGTCATCCTGGTGGATTATCCGGGCTTTAACCTGCGCATGGCTGCTTTCGCAAAAAGGCACGGCATCCCTGTAGCATATTACGTGTCTCCGCAGATCTGGGCATGGAAGGAAAACAGGCGTAGGGCGATTCGTCGCAATGTGGACCTTATGCTTGTCATCCTTCCCTTTGAAAAGGATTTCTATGCCCGCTTCGGGATGGAGGTAGACTACGTCGGGCACCCCCTGCTGGATGCAGTGGAGGAATTCAAGGGTCAGTCTGACCCCCTTGAATTCCGGGAGCGCAACAGCCTCCCGGACAAACCCCTGGTGGCCATCTTGCCGGGAAGCAGGGAACAGGAGATCTCCAGAATGCTGCCCACGATGCTGGCCGTATGCAGGGACTTCCCGTCCCATCATTTTGTGCTGGCCGGACTGTCGATGATGCCGGCTGCCGCCTACTCACAAGAACCACTGCCGGAAAACGCCACGCTGGTCATGGATCAGACCCAGGTCCTGCTCTCTCATGCAGAAGCCACCCTGGTGGTCTCCGGGACGGCCACCCTGGAGGCCGCATTGATTGGTGTGCCCATGGTGGTATGCTATAAGGCCGGGTGGGTTACCTACCAAATTGCCCGCCGGCTGGCGAAGGTAAAGTATATCTCGCTGGTGAACCTGGTCATGGACCAGTCCCTGGTCAAGGAACTTATTCAGGATGATTTCAACGAAAAGACTGTTTCCAGGGAATTAAAACGCCTGATCGATGAACCCGGATACAGGGACCGTATATTATCCGGGTATTCAGAGCTGAAAGACAGGCTGGGAGGCCGCGGGGCCAGCGAGCGGGCTGCCGGGTCCATCGCCGCTTTGCTCAGAGGGGTGTCCCCGCGGTAACTGAAGGGGACCAGTAGCCGGGCTTCCATCGTCCCAGACATGGAACACCTGCCGGGTTTCCATAGCCCCAGTCAGCGGACCGTTTGCCGGATTGCCCTGGTGGCCGCCATAAAATTCCAGAAAAAGGGGGGTATTTTTGATAAAAAATGCCCACAATGCTGTTGCCCCTGCCAAGGCTGGTGTTGGCCTTCGTTACCGGGATTGTGCTGAAGCTCGTCACAGGCATCTTCCTGCCGGAAGCATTTTTTTACCTCAGCTATGGTCTGCTTGCCCTTGCTGTTCTATGGGTTCGCAAGTACTGCAACCGTTTCCCGTGGAGGTGGATCGTTGGATTGTTGGCCATGCTGTTCCTGGCCACTGCCGGCTTCCAGCATTGTCAGAACCACCGTGGACTTGGACGAAATGACCACTTCAGTGTATTTAATGGTGGGGATGGTGTCCTGGTGCTTAGCCTCAGGGAGCCCGTTTCTGAGAAACCCAACTCCTTTCAGGCAATCTGCAGGGTGATGGAATTCCATTCGGAGGATACCGTTGCGGTGGTATCCGGGAACCTGATGGTCTACCTGGCGAAAGACACCATTGCCAGTGAACTTCGGTATGGAGACGTCATCTTGCTTGAGAACCGTTATGAGGAAGTTCGTCCGCCAATGAACCCGGGGCAGTTTGACTACCGCCGCTTTCTCTCCCTGCGGAACATTTTTCACTCCACCTACAGGGCATCGGACGAATGGCATCCTGCACAGGCAAACCAAGGTTCCTGGCTGATTTCGTTTGCATTGTCCTTGCGCGAGAAGGCGCTGGACGCCTTTTCGCGCAGCCAGCTGGAAGGCAGGGAGCTGGCCGTGGTTTCCGCCCTTTTCCTTGGGTACCGGGAATACCTGACGGAGGATCTGCAACGGGAGTTTGCGGGGGCAGGTGCCATGCATATCCTTTGTGTGTCCGGACTTCATGTGGGGATTATAT
>SLNU01000111.1 GCA_007132865.1 Bacteroidales bacterium
AAATTGGATCTTCCGGCCAATGGTTTTTTTATTTACATTTACATTTAGATTTGCACATTGAACCCGAACCAATAGATTACCGTCATGAAAAAACCCATGCTTATGAAAGCAGCAGGTACTGTCTTTATTGCTTTGACCCTGCTGGCCATGCCCTGGTTTTTGGGGAGCTGTCAGAACAGGACTGAACAAGCGCAAACTGAACTTGCCATGGATCCGGAAAACAGGATGGAAATCATCCTGGAAGTGGAAGGCATGACTTGCACGGGATGTGAGGGACTTATACAAAGGCGCGTCGCGGAGATCCCGGGGGTGGAAAGTGTAAAGGCCGACCATCTCAGCCATGAAGCAGTCATTGTGTATGACAAGTCCGTCACCGATGTCCAGGCCCTCGCAAAAACCATAGAAGAAGCGGGCTACAAGGTGGTCACTGATATGAACTGATCGGGCTTACCATTTGTTTTTCCTGGCCCATCCGACAATGATGGATGTCAATACATAGAACGGGTATAGCGGGAAAAGCAGCGGGAACCAGGCCAGGCGGACCGACATGTTGAAAAAGCGGGCTGTCGCGGCCAGCAACAGAAAGTCAACCAGGGCTTTCAGGGCGATTGCCGCCAATATCCAAGATGTGGACATGCCCGGGAATACCAGCAAAAAAACAAGATAGACCACCAGCAACAGGTTGAAGCCCGCCACCACTCCACCGGTGAGCAGGGTGAATGGGTCTTTGTAGCCGCCCGCTTTGCCGGCCCACCGGCCCCGCTGGCGGAAAAAGTCCCATAATCCCCTGACTGCTTCCGTCTCTACAATGGCACCGCGGTTATTTTGGAATTGCACGGTTGGATTGGCAGCACCTTCTGGGCTTGTCGCGTGGGGTTGCTGCTTTTTCACCGCATGCAGCAGGAACACATCGTCTCCCGAGGAGAATTTTGCATGGGATGCGTAACCCCCGGCCTCCAGCCAGGCCTGCCGGCGGAACCCAAGGCTGGCTCCGTTCCCCATGACCGCTTGGCCCAGTCCGGCTGCACCCCCGGTAATACCCATCAGGCTTAAGAACTCCAACTCCTGCAATTGCCCGAACATGCCAGTGCCCCTAAGCCTGACGGGACCCAGTACCATTTTGACGGCCGGGTCGGAAAATGGCCGGGACATCCCGCTGATCCAGCCCGGTGCCGGCAGACAGTCGGCATCTGTGGTCAGGATGATCTCTCCGGAGGCCTGGTGGATGCCGAGTGTGAGGGCGTGTTTTTTTCCCCCTGTAGTAGCGTGTGCGATGGTTGAACCGTTTGCGGTGGTGTTGTCGATTGTGGTAGCAATGCCACGTATGCTGGTGGTGTCATGCGCGGATGTAGCGTTGAGCGCCGCCGCTGACAGCAGTTTCAGGTCCATGGTGGGTGATGTTTCCCTGGCCAGGGAAGCTTTTTCGATCCACTGGTTCACCACGTCGGCGGTCCCGTCTTCTGAATGATCGTCCACCACCAGCACTTCGAATTTGTCGCGTGGATGGTCCTGGGCGGAGAGGGCTTCCAATAATGGCATGATGCGCGAGGTTTCATTCCGGGCGGCCACGACTACGGAGACAAAGGGGATCACTCCGTGCATATGTAGGTTGGATGAGAGCGGGTTGTCCTCACCCTTATGCAACGGCAGCCTGACCCATCCGACGAAAAAACAAAAGATAAGTATGGCGTAGGCAGAGCCGAAAAGGATTAAAAGAAGGGTGAGGGCCACCTGGACGGGACCAAGGGCAGTCGTGAACAGAATGAATAGGTGCAGCAGGGTCATGCCAGTGCCCTCCGTGCATTGAGGGAGACCCCGCCGCCCACGGCCAGTGCCGCACCCGCAAGGGCGGGGAGCACCAGGTTGACCAGCCACAGACCCAGGATGCCGGCCACCAATCCGGTTTCGACCAATGGCGGGACAGGTACTCCTGCGGCTATCCAGCCATAGGCCAGCAGCACCACGGAGCCACGGATGCCTGCCTCCCCGAGGGCTGAAAGGGGGATGGCCACCAGCACCAGGTAAGTGATGGAAAGCAGCAAAAAGCTGACATGCAAAGGGATGGGTGTCTGAAATATTCTGAGAAGCAAAAAGAACTGCAGCATGAACACCAAGTACCTCAATAAGCTCAATCCGACGAGCGTGCCCAGCTCCGGCCTGCTGACCTGCAACAGGACCGAGACTTTGGCGGACCATTTCGGGATGTTGGGTCTGGACAGGTACCACCGCAACAGGCGGTGGGAGAATAAAAGCAGGAAGATCAGCGCCAACAAGGCTGCCAGTGGGAATATGGCCAGGGAGGGACCGGAAGCCGTGGTGATTTCAGAGGCTGTGGCTATGCCAGAGGTGATGGTGGCATCAGGGCCGGCGGCAGTGCCCCTGAAGTGAATGACCCATCCCAGGGATGCGAGTCCGACTACCAGCGTCACCCCAAGCTGGGAAAGGGCCCCGGCCGTGTTGATGAGCATGCCTTTTACCTGTTTGCCGGGCTTTAATATCAGCGCCCTGCCGGCTATCTCCCCGCTGCGTTTTGGGGTGACAAAGCCCAGGCATACCCCGTAGAGAATTCCCCGGAAGGCTTTTCCGATGGATATGGGTTCCAGCTTGCCGGCCAGCAGTTTCCATTTGGCGGCTTCCAGCATCCAGTTTATGGCCGCAAGGACCAGCAACAAGGCAAGCAGCAGGAATGTCCCCAGTTGAATATCCAGGGAAGAAATCCAGAGGTCGAAGATACCGCGGGGCATGCCGGACAGGGTGCGGAAGAGGTATGCGAGGGCGGCAACGGGCAATACGTACCGCAACAGGAGCAGGATTATTTTACTTACATTTGCAGGAAGCGGACCCTTTTGGCGGCTTTCAATCATTTGTTCCTGTGGATTACGACAAGATCATCCTGGGCATTGACCCCGGCACCAACAATATGGGTGTGGGGGTAATCGGGATCACCGGCAATAAGCTGCAGGTGGTGGCCATGGACGTGCTGCGACTCGACAAGCTGCCCGACCACGCCCTAAAGCTAAAAAAAATCTTTGACACCGTATTGCGGAACATCGATGAGTACCATCCCGATGAGCTGGCCATCGAAAGCCAGTTCTTCGGAAAAAACGTACAGTCGATGCTGAAACTTGGTCGTGCACAGGGCGTTGCCATCGCCGCGGCCCTGCACCGTGATATCCCGGTGTTTGAATACTCCCCCCGGAAGATCAAGCAGGCGATTACAGGCAAGGGCGGGGCTTCCAAGGAACAGGTGGCCGGCATGCTGCAACGCTTGCTGGAACTCAGGGAGCTGCCAGACAAGTTCGACATCACCGATGCGCTGGCCGTGGCGCTGTGCCACCACTACCAAAAGGTGCCCGGAGATGCGGGCACCAACAAAAGCTATACCGGCTGGAAGGCTTTCATAACGGATAATCCGCAGCGCCTGAAAAAATCCTGAAAAGAAAATTATTGGATCTTGCTTCCAATACTTTTTGCTATGGCGCCAAATTCCGCGGCACTCAACTCCAGTTTGGGTTTTCGGAAGTCTATGTCGTAAATGCCGTTGATCGGCACCAGGTGGATGTGGGCATGCCGCACTTCCAGTCCGATGACCGCCATGCCAATTCGCTCGCAGGGGACCACCTGCTTCAGTGCATGCGCCACTTTACGGGCAAACTTGAACAAGTCCTGGTATTCGTCATCGGGCAGGTCAAAAATGTAGTCCGTTTCCTTTTTCGGAATGACAAGGGTATGCCCTTTGGCAAGGGGATTGATATCCAGAAAGGCCAGAAAATTTTCGTCTTCTGCCACTTTATAACAGGGGATCTCCCCATTTACGATCCTGGAAAAAATACTTGCCATAATACGTGGGGTGTTTATGTGGTTAACCGCGTGAAATTTCCAAAATGGAAAACGACATCATGCCGGCAGGCACTTCGATCTCGACCGACTCGCCGACCGACTTTCCGAGCAGTCCGCGGGCAATGGGTGAGTTCACCGAAATCCTGCCTTTTTTGATATCGGCTTCGTTCTCGGGGACCAGGGTATAGGTCATCACCGCATTGTTCTTAAGGTTCTTCAGCTTGATTTTGGAGAGAATCGAAACCCGGCTGGTGTCGATCTGGCTTTCATCGATCACACGCGCTGCCTGCAGCGTTTCCTCCAGTTTGGAAATGCGAAGTTCAAGCATGGCCTGTGCATTCTTGGCCGCATCGTATTCAGCATTCTCGGAAAGATCTCCCTTTTCCCTGGCCTCGGCTATCTGCTGGGATATGGCCGGACGCTCCACTGATTTCAATCGCTCCAGTTCATCCCGTTGCTTCTGGAGTCCTTCTTTCGTAAAATATTTAACTTCATTCATTTCCGTATTCTTTAATGTCAGGCAAATTCTTGCATGAGGCGGGAAAAAACTTCCC
>SLNU01000170.1 GCA_007132865.1 Bacteroidales bacterium
CGATCATCAATTGGTTGACCCCTTTTTTTACGGCCACATAGACAAACTTGCTGCCGTCGGGCGACCAGGAACCGACAGATTCAAAAAAGTTGAACCCGTCAATGTCCATGTTCCGGAAACTACTTGAAAGCTTGCGGATGATTTGTCCCGTTTCAGCATTCGCCAGGAAAAGGTCAATGGAGACCAGGTCCCTTTCCGAAAAAAAAGCAATATGCTTTCCGTCGGGGCTGATGGATGGGCTGATGTTGATGTTTCCGGCATTGTCTGATGAAACAATCTTCCGGCCCACCGGGACGTGGCGGGCCGAGTCGGCCATCAGGGGCTTGTAGTGGGTGATGGTGGCACTTTTCCATAGGTCAGAAACGGTGTTCGCACTAAGACCAATGACCCGCTCAAGGGCCCTTTCATAGCCGAATTTTGCGGTCTCCCGGAACAGGGGAACAATCAGGGAATCTCCCCATGTCCGCCCAAAAAAGGATACAAAGGCATGGCCATACCGATAGGGGTTGTACTGATAACCCCTGGACATATCACGCAGGTCGGGGAAATCGTCCGCATGGATCGCATCCCGCATCACCATGGCCGTATGGGCATCCACACTGCCGATCGAAAAATACTCTGCCATCCCCTCTACCAGCCAGAGAGGCAGGTTGCGAAGGGAGTTCAGGGAAAGGGAATCATCCTTGAACATGGCGCGGAAGTGAAAGACGTGGACCAGCTCGTGGCCGATCACATGGTCGGTCTGGGCGTTGGTTTCAAGTATCGGTATGACCACCCTGTTTCGCAAGGCCTCGGTGACCCCTTGTGTGCCGATCCCAATGGACCCGCTCACGGCGGTCGTTTGCTGGAAATCCGGATGTGTGCCGTAAATGATAACCGGGTTGCGCTCTTCCAGGGTGTCCTTGAAAAGCTCCAGGTGCCGGATATACCACTTCTCAAAAGATTCGGCGATCATATGAATCACCTCCTCGTTCTCAAAGTAATGGTAAAGATCAAAATTTGGCGACTGGTAAACCTTGAAATCGAAGCTGCGGTAACTGGGCTTGTTCCTGCCGAAGTACTGCCCGCTCACATCGGGCGGTGAAAAAAACCCGATGATTGACACAAGGAAAACCAGGACCGCTATCGAAGAAAAAAAGCTGTTTTCCCTCATCCTAAGTCCATTTTATTATAATTTCTCAAAATCCCTCTCAAAGTCAGGTAATCAGACCTGACGGCAATTGTTAATACATCAAATATTATTCCGTTTTTGACATTTGACTATTTATAAAACAAGCCCGGGAAACTTTTGTTCTGAGAACGATTTGGGTTAAAGATAAGGAGTTTCCGTCCGCTAATTGGATAATTTTTAGCAATTTTGCATAAATTCTGACCTCAGACACATGGCAAGCCTTGAAAAATATTTTTCCCCCTTTCGAAAAAACATAGTGGGCATAGACCACAGTTACGAAAGCCCTTACGGGCAGCAACGGATCATCTACGCCGACTGGATCGCCAGCGGCAGGCTTTACAGGCCCATAGAGGATGCCATCCTGCATCGGTTCGGTCCGTTTGTGGCCAACACCCATACCGAAGCCAGCGAGACCGGCACCTTGATGACCCATGCCTACCACCATGCGCAAAGACTAATCAAGGAGCATGTGAATGCCGGTCCGAATGACGTGATTATTACGGCAGGCAGCGGGATGACAACGGTGATCAACAAGTTTCAGCGCATGCTCGGACTGCGGATATGTGGAAAAATCGCGCGTAGCAAATGCCTGAAAGAAGAGGAAAAAGCAGTGGTGTTCATTACCCACATGGAGCACCATAGTAACCAGACCTCATGGTATGAGACCAATGCCGATGTGGTGCAGATCCAACCCGATGCCAACCTGCTGGTCGACCTGGAAGACCTGCGACAGCAACTGGAGAAGTACAAGGACCGCAAATTGAAGATCGGGTCCTTCACGTCCTGTTCAAATGTGACGGGAATTCAAACACCGGTGCACCAGATGGCCCGCCTGATGCATGAGTACGGAGGAGTTTGCCTGATAGACTATGCCGCCTCTGCGCCATATACAGACATCAACATGCATCCGGAAGACCCCCTCGAAAAGCTGGATGCCGTGGTTTTCTCGCCCCATAAGTTCCTTGGGGGACCCGGAAGCTCGGGTGTGCTGATTTTTGATTCGGCCTTTTACCACAGCGATGTGCCCGACAACCCGGGTGGAGGTACGGTGGACTGGACCAATCCCTGGGGGGAGTACAAATACATTGACGACATCGAGGCCAGAGAAGATGGAGGGACCCCGGGTTTCCTGCAGGCGATCCGGACAGCCCTTTGCATAGACCTCAAGAACCAGATGGGGACCGAAAACATCAAAAAAAGGGAGGAGGAGCTCCTGGAATTGGCATGGGAGGGGATATCCGCCCTGCCCGGGACGACGATCCTGGCCAAAAACATCCGGGAGCGGCTCCCGATCATTTCCTTCTATTTCGACGGGATACACTACAACCTGGTGGTTAAACTACTCAGCGATCGGTTCGGCGTACAGGTACGCGGGGGCTGCGCCTGCGCCGGCACGTATGGCCATTTTCTGCTCAATGTGGATTACGAGCATTCCAGGCAGATCACCCAGAAGATCAATACAGGCGACCTGTCAGACAAGCCCGGCTGGGTGAGGCTGTCTCTGCATCCGACAATGACAAATAAGGAAGTCCGGACAATCGTCAAAGCCCTGGGGAAGATCCAAAAGAACCACGAGCAGTGGGAAAAGGATTACGTCTATGTTTCCAGAAAAAACGAATACCGGCACAAGGACTGCCCGGAAAACCAGACAGGAAAAATATCAAAATGGTTTTTGCTGCCGGATCCCAAAAAGTCCGTGCACAAATGGTTAGGCATTAAATAGCCGTTGCAGCCGTTTCACCTGGGTGGTCCATAGCCTGTGGGAGAATTCCATATCGGAAGGTTCTGCATGGTCGGTAATGGCCAGGGCCACCTCGGAAGATACCGGTTCGTTCAGGATGCGCATCTCCAGTATATGGTCCTTGTGAAAATCGTCCAGCCATTGGAAATGGACAAATTCATTGTCTTTTTTCTGGACAAGCCTGGCCAATTGCTCAGAACCCTCCCACTTAAAATGATACACATCATCCATTAGGAAAACGGAATCGGCAAACCAGCGCGACAATCCTTCCGGCGTTGAAATCAACGTATACAATAGTTTGGGAGTGGTCTTGCAGCTGAACTCAAGGCTGTACTTTTCCAGCTTTTTCATGGCCAAATAATTTAAGCACCCGTTGTTGCAATATACAAAAAAACAAACGGATTCATTAATTTTACACCCAATTTAAAACCCTCCACAGGTTTGGGATCCAACAAATTCACGGTTTATGCCCTGGCCGTTCTTGCCATGTTCTTCTGGGGCATTTCCTATGTGTGGTCCAAGCTGGTTTTCGAATACTATTCCCCGATAACCGTCATGCTCATCCGGCTTGCCGTATCCTCGGCGCTGTTGTGGATGTTTTTCGGAAGAAAACTCACAAGGGTGGACCCATCCGATTACAAATCCTTTTTTATTCTCTCGTTTTTTTCCCCGTTCTGCTATTTCATCGGGGAGAACTTCGGACTGCTCCACGTAACGCCGACCGTGGCATCGGTGGTCATTGCCACAATCCCGGTATTTGCCCCCATACTGGGAATCATCGCCTTCCGGGAACGAATCAGCCTGGTAAACATTCTCGGGTTTGCCGTTAGCTTTTCCGGAATCTGGGTCATGGTGCTTGACCACGAATTCCGGTTCAGCGCCTCCCCCCTGGGACTGTTTTTATTGTTTTTTGCAGTCGGATCGGCCCTGGTAAACATGGTTTACCTGAAAAAGCTGGTGGTCAGGTATTCTTCTCTGAGCATCATTGCGGTGCAAAACACTTTGGGGGCCTTGTTCTTCCTGCCCCTGTTCCTGGTGTTTGACCTAAGGGAATTTTTGCAGGTGCGCCCGTCCGCAGAAGCGGTGGGCTCGCTGCTTGCCCTGGCGGTGTTCGGCTCCACGCTGGCATTTATTTTCTATACCACGGCCGTCCGTGCCATCGGCATTGCCAGGACCTCCATTTTTGGCAACCTGATCCCCGTGGTCACAGCCGTCACTTCCCTGATCATCCTGAAAGAAGCCATTGATGCCGGGAAGATCATGGGGATGGTGCTGGTCATTGGCGGATTGTTGATGACGCAGCTCTCCGCCCTCAGGGGCCGCAAAAAATCGGGTCGGCAGGTTTGAAATTAAAAATAGTTTGTTAATTTTGCACCACTTCAAAAAGGCGGGGTAGCTCAGGTGGTTAGAGCGTCGGATTCATAACCCGAAGGTCACGAGTTCAACTCTCGTCCCC
>SLNU01000332.1 GCA_007132865.1 Bacteroidales bacterium
TAAAAAACCAGTATAAGGTTGCGGGAAGTTCCGGTTTGGGTCTGTAGAAAAAAAGGGAGCCATCCGGAAGGGCAAATGATTTATTATCCGGAACAGGCAGTGGAACTCTTTGCAAATATACAAAGATAATACCATATTCACCTCAGGCCATCCAATATTTTAAGCCTGGCGAACTTTAACAACAGTTGTTTCTTGCCAAACTGTGCAAATTCCACGGTGGCTTTTGCATTCTGGGCATTCCCCTCGATGGCGGTCACCTTCCCCTGTCCGAACCTGGGATGCTCTACCCGCATGTTGACTGCCAGCATATCGGGCGACAAAATGACGTAGGCTTCCTTTTCGGAACCTCCCGTGGCCGGGACAGCCGTGCTCTTGGCAGGGGGCTGGGTTGATTGTCCCGTATTGACAGGATAACGCGAGTCACCCACCTTCTTGAACCGGCCCAGGCTTTCCTTGAAGGTTTCCTGTGTTGCAGGAGTTTTCTTCCTCAGCCCAGGCGGCACCAGGTAATGCACGAACTCGCTGTCCAGCTCATCGATGAACCTGCTGGGCTCACACAGGTTGAAATTCCCGTAGCGGAACCTGGTCTCGGCATAGGAGATGGTTGCCAGGTTCATGGCGCGGGTCAGGGCGACGTAAAACAACCTTCTTTCCTCCTCCAACTCCTGCCGGCTGTTAATGGAAAGCTGCGACGGGAACAGGTTTTCTTCCACCCCGGTAATGAACACATAGGGAAATTCCAGCCCCTTTGCTGCATGTATGGTCATCAGGGATACCTTGTTGTTGTCCTTGCCGTCATCGCTTTTAATATCAGCATCGGTCAACAGGGCAATGTCCTGCATAAACTCGTCCAGCGTAGGCGGTCCCGCCGGGTCAGTCCCGGGTCCGGGTATGCTGCCGGCTGGGGATTCAGGATCGTTGCCAGCCCCGGAAGCTGGGAGGTTGCCGGGCTCAGATTCAGGCACGCTGCCGGCACCGGAAGCTGGGAGTTTGCCGGCCCCGGAATCCGGTTCCGTTCCGGCTTCGGTACCGGATTCCTCTGTGGCCGCGACAAACTCCTGCAAGCCGTTGAGCAACTCCTCAATGTTCTCCCGCCGGTTCAGACTTTCGGGCGAACCCTCATCGAAATAGAATTTCCGGATCCCGCTTTGATTGACGATGCGCTCGCCCAGCTCAAAAGCGCTTAGCCGGAACAATTGTGCCTCAAAGCTTTTAATAAGGTTGGTAAACCTTTCCAGCTTGTCCACGGTGCCGCTGTTAAAGCCAAGCTTAAACCCCTGTGGGTCGCATGCGATCTCCCAGAGTGGCCTTCCGGTGTCATTGGCTGCAGCGAGCAGCTTGGTCACCGTGGTTTGCCCGATCCCGCGTGCCGGGAAATTAACGATGCGAAGGAAAGCGTCTTCATCCTGCGGATTAATGACTAATCTGAAGTAGGCCAGCACATCCTTTACCTCCTTGCGTTGGTAAAATGAAACCCCTCCGTAGATCCGGTAGGGTATGTTTAGCTTCCTCAGGGATTCCTCCAGTGCGCGGGACTGGGCGTTGGTGCGGTATAGAATGGCAAAGGCACTGTGCGGAAGCTGTTGGTTGGCCTTGAGTCCGAATATCCTCGCGGCCAGCCAGGAAGCTTCCTCCGCCTCGCTGGCTGTTTTAATCACCTGCACTTTTTCACCGGCAGCATTGCTGGTCCAGACCTTTTTGAAAATCTGGTCCTTGTTTTGGGCGATCACACTGTTTGCCGCGTTCACGATATGCTGTGTGGAACGGTAATTCTGCTCCAGTTTGAACAACTGGCAGTCGGGATAATCATTTTTGAAATTCAGGATGTTCTGGATGTTGGCCCCCCGAAATGCATAGATGCTTTGTGCGTCGTCGCCCACCACGCAGATGTTCTCATTGTTGGCGGCAAGCTTCTTGACAATAAGGTACTGGGAAAAATTGGTATCCTGGTACTCATCCACCAGGATATATTCAAACCGCTGCTGGTATTTGTAAAGGACCTCGGGAAAATCCCTCAGCAGCACATTGGTATTAAAAAGCAAATCGTCGAAATCCATGGCCGATGCCTTGATCAGTTTTTTCTGGTAAAGGCTGTAAATCAGTCCGAGTTTCGGTTTCCTTGCCTGGGTGTCCTGGGTTTGAATCTCAGAATCCTCATTGTAGTCGGATGGGGATATCAGGTTGTTTTTGGCGTTGGATATGCGGCTCAGAACATAGGATGGGCCGTAGGTCTTGTCGTCCAGCTGCTGCTCCTTCAATATGTTCCGGATCACCCTTTTGGAGTCGTCGGTGTCATAAATGGTGAAGTTTTTCGGGAAGCCCAGTTTCTCGGCCTCCGCCCTGAGCATGCGGGCAAAAATACTATGGAATGTCCCCATCCACAAGCTTTTCGCCCTGGAGGGGTCTACGAGTCTTGCGATTCTTTCCCTCATTTCCCTTGCGGCTTTATTGGTAAAGGTCAGGGCAAGGATATGGAATGGCTGGACTCCCTGATCCAATAGCTGCGCCACCCGGTAGGTCAGCACCCGGGTTTTGCCGCTCCCGGCACCCGCGATCACCATTACCGGTCCTTTAGTGGCCAGCACAGCCGCTTTCTGGGACGCATTCAGATCATTTATAAAGTCAGCCATTCGTAAGGGGTTTCTGAAAAATTTCAGAATGCAAAGATAGAAAAAATGATGCCTTGCCAAACTTGTTGGATGCCGGCACTTTTCTTGAGGCCAATTTTTAATCTCTGGGTTTTTTTTGCACAAAAACCTTTCTATATTTACGCCCTTAATCACCAACCCATTAAATCAAATACCCATTATGAAAAGGTTTTGTCAATCCATCTTCAGGATCCTGTTTTTATTCTTTATTGTACCGGTCTCCCTGCCTGCCCTGGCGCAAGTGTCGACCGATGAGCTCAGGCGGGGGCAGCAGTCGCTGCAGGAGGGGTTCCACAATCTGCGATTCAGGCTGGACGTATTGGAAAAGGCCATTGATGATATACAATGGCATATGGATGTAGGAGACGTGGCCTATATCGACAAATTATTCATGGCCGGTCCGCCCCCGCGAGGTGCTGATCGCGCCACCACGCTGAACGAGACCAACCCGATCAAGTTCTGGACCTATGTGTTCATCCCGAAAGACATCGATCCGTCCAAGAAATATCCGCTTCTTGTGTTTTCACACGGGGGGGTCCATGGAGACTTCAATACATATTATAAACACATCATCCGGGAACTGATGGCCCAGCAGTACATCGTCGTGGCACCGGAATACCGGGGTTCCACCGGGTACGGACGCCGTCACCATGAACTGATTGATTATGGCGGACTGGAGAATGATGACGTGCATGAGGCCATGCTGATGATGCTGGAGAATTACAGCATTGTTGATTCCAGGAGGGTCGGATTGATTGGGTGGAGCCACGGGGGGATGATCTCCCTGATGAACGCTTTTGAGTATCCCCAGCTTTATAAATGTGCATACGCTGGCGTGCCCGTCAGTGATCTGGTGGCGCGGATGGGTTATAAGCGTGCAGCCTATGAAAATTTCTTTTCGGCCGACTACCATATTGGCCAGACCGTAGATGAGAATATAGATGAGTACAGGCGGCGTTCACCGGTATACCACGCCAGCAAGCTCCGGATCCCCGTGCTGATCCATACAAATACAATCGATGAGGACGTGCATGTACTGGAGGTAGAAAGCCTGATCAACGCACTGAAGGCCCATAACCGGCAGTTCGAGTATGAGATATTCGAGGATGTGCCCGGCGGACATTCATTTGACCGTATGGACCATCGGATGGGCCGTGACATCCGGTTCAAGGCATACAAATTCCTGGAGAAGCACCTGGATCCCCCCCGTAAGTTCCGCAACGTAAGGGAAATGGAACAAGCCGCCTACCGGTTCACACGTTAAATTCACCGGACCGGGTCTCCTCCCCGCTTGCATCTCAAACACCAGCGTACTGCCCTGTCAGGTTTGAGGGCCTTGGCTGTCTTTGAAAGACAGCGCAGCCCCCTGACAGGGCAGTATCGTACAGCGGCATGTTAATAACTGAGTATTTTGTTCATAAATAGTAGTCTTTTAATAAAAAAAGTTTGCTAACTTTGTGCCCCTCAAAAGAGCCGAGTGATTTCTTCCTGTAATGTTTTGAAAACCCGGAATTTTAGCCGGTGATAAGAATCAAAGGGTTTTTCTGAGGGTGCAAATAAAGTGGTGAAAGGGTGGTTTTTTATTAAACCATATTGGTTTATAAAAAATAACTCCTACCTTTGCACTCCCAAAAATAGCGAGGATTGAATTTAACCAGATAAAAACGAAGTTTTTACAAAATTTAGATTTCAGTATGCCGACAATACAACA
>SLNU01000127.1 GCA_007132865.1 Bacteroidales bacterium
AGAATATCGGGCTCGAACCGATGACCTCTTGGCTGCCAGCCAAACGCTCTAGCCAACTGAGCTAATTCCCCTTATTGGTTTGCAAAATTAAACATTTTTCATAAATTGCCAAAATAAAAAATACAATGAAACGGCTGTTCTGTGCGGTAAAGGTCCCTCCCTGCGAAGAGATTAGCGAGGCCCTGGGTGTTTTCCGGGAGGAGCTGCAAGATGAGGCCATAAAGTGGGTGGAGCCCCATAATTTGCATATCACCCTGAAGTTTTTCGGTGAAACCCCTAACAAGCAGGTGAGCCCCATCGTCGAGGCCCTTCACCTGGCAGCATCGGATTGCCCGCCGGGCAATTTCCGCGTGGAGGGCTGCGGTACTTTCGGCAGTGCACGCATGCCTAGGGTGATTTGGTTGGGCATCCGGCGTGCAGACACGCTAATCAGGCTTAACACCGCCGTAAATCAACGCCTTTCACCGCTGGGATACAGGTCCGATAAAACATTGTTCACGCCACACCTGACCCTCGGACGCATTCGCGAATTGAAAGACCATCACACATTAACCTCCGTGGAGAGCGAATTTGCCGACACCCATTTCACGCGGGTGGACCTTAAAGCGTTTTATCTGATCGAGAGCTTTTTGCGTCCGCAGGGACCCATGTATAAGGTGGTGCAAACCTTTGTGCTCGGAGAGGGCCAGCGGGCCTAAGTGCCGCACCGCGCACGATTCTAAACGGAGACATGCGGGCAATTTTCGCATGCCGGCAGTGGACTCCTTACAGGCATGCGGCCCAGGCGTGGCCTGATGGGGTGACGCACCCTACGGTAGCATTATTTTTCCGGTAATGGTTTCTTTTTCACAAACCACGTGCACCAGATAAATGCCAGAGCCAAAGGGCAGATGTATTTCGTGGTGGCTGGCCGTTTCCAACGGCTGATTGGTCAACATGCGTCCGCTGGTGTCAAATACCCTAAGGTGCCGGCCGGGGCGGACCTCCTCAAACCAGAGGTTCAATTGGTTGTTTACGCCAAACAAGCGGTATGAGGGTTCACTGGCAGTCGGACCTCTGGGAGTTGACAATGCTTCGGAGCTGCCGGGTCCGTTCTGGCTGACGATTATGCCCACCGACACCTTTACCATTTCTGCCGCATAGTACTTGTTCGTGTTTTCCAACACGTCTTCAGGAGAGTGGTAAACCGCGCTGAAATCTTCTTCGTGCAGGAAAACGGCATCATAGCCGACTGAATGGAACGGCCAGCTGTCGGTAAACCTGATCACGTTGTTCGCCTGCACGATATTAAGGGAGGTGTATTCCTGGGCCACATCCACGGCAAGGGCGGTAAGCCAGTCTGATCCCGGATAATACTGAACCTCCAGTCCCCAGAATGGCTCTTCCCGGCTGGTATTGCTGATCATGTCGTTGTTGACCATCATCACGATGCCTTCCTGCTGAGCCACCGCCCGGTTGGCGTGGTACCAGCTTCCGTGCAGTCCGAGCTCCTCGGCGGCGAAAGCAATGAATTGTATCGTATTGGCTGGTTCATATCCATGCTTCTTGAACAGGCGGGCGGTTTCAAAAACCGCCGCCACGCCGCTTGCATTGTCATCTGCCCCGGGGGCATATTCGAACGGGTCATCCTCCTCGCCCGAAACGATTGAATCGTAGTGGGCCCCCAGGATGTGGATGGAGTCCGGCCATTGATAGCCCCGGTACTCAGCAATCACGTTGTATTGCCAGGTTTGGTATTCCTGCGAACGGTAGGTATGGTTCAGCTGGAAGGAGTCCAGCCGGGCATCTGCATACCCGAATGAAACGAACTTGTCGCGAATCCAGGTGGCAACCTCCCTCCGGTTCGGGGCCAGCGCAAATCGGGTCTCAAAATCTTCCAGCGAGCGCATATAACCATGGATGCTGTCAGGATTGACCTCCGCGGTAAAGAACCCCATGACTTCTTTCATTTCGTCCGGCAGGTCTTTCAGCGAAAGGCCGCGTTCAGACAAGACCTGCTGACCCGACAGTCCGGTTAAAAGTGAGAGCATAAACAGCAAAAACAGCACGGGTCTTGTTTTCAAGAGTTTTATTTTCATCGGATAAAATGTTTTCATACGCAATGGGGGCGAAAATCATGCCCGCATAATGGTGGCGAAAATCAGGCGCATGGTGCGATTCGCGGCACAATATAATCATAAAATCACCTGGATGCTCATAAAACCGGGCCGGATGGGACCAATACCGGCTGGATGGAACCAATACCAGCTTGGATGGGACCGATACCGGCTGGATGGGACCAATACCGGCTGGATGGAAGCAAAAACGTCCGGATGGATTAATAGTTAGTTGCCGCAGCACCCGACGCAAACAATGCTTTTACACGAATTACGTAGATAAATGATCACAGGGGATGGGTTTGGTCTTGGGTGTTTATAACTTTTTTTTTAAATTGAAATAATTTATTCTATATTTGGACGGCAAAAGACATCAGTTCGTGGAGAACGTATTGTCGACTGTCTTGCCTATAAAGGTTTCGGGGGTGGTTAAATATATAGTATGAAAAAGGTATTCCTGCTGGTCTTGTTTTTTCTTTTTCCGGCTACGCAAATGTCCGTAGGGTTTGCCCCTATTGGCCAGTTTGACTCTCCGTGCACGGAGGTGGACCTGGTACCCGGTGCAGGCGTGGAGAACCAGCTCGCCATGGCGGCATCGCCCGCACTTCCCGACACAACCGTAAAGAGTCAGTCCGCGGCCAAAGCCGAAAGGGTGGAGGCCTCCCCGTCAAGGATTGCCCTCCTGGTCTTCATTATGTTCCTGATGATTGTGGTCGGGGTGTTGAGGTTCCGGGTGATGGCGATTGAGAACGACCAGCTCTGAGTCCGGAATAGCTTACTGGTGCAACCGTCGGCATGGTCCTTCCTTCCCCCCATGCCTTTCCGAAGAATCGCCTGAAAATTACGTTTTTGGTCTTGCCGGAAAACATGTCCAGACGTCTGCGTTTTTTCATCCCGAACTGATAGGCCCACATGGCCCATCGCTCCGGCCGGGTAGTGAGTCCGCTTTTGACGCTAAGCCTTCGGTTCTGTAACAATTGGTGGTGCAGATCGATGCCAACCGGACAAACCTCGGTGCATTTTCCGCAAAGGGTGGATGCAAAGCTGAGGTGTTTGTACTCGTCCAGCTTGCCGAGCAGATGCGGACTGATCACAGCGCCGATGGGTCCGCTGTAAACCGTCCCGTAAGCATGGCCACCGATGTTGCGGTAAACGGGACAAACGTTCAGGCAGGCGCCGCAACGGATGCATGCCAGCGCCCTTCGTTGCGGGGTGGTGGCCAGTAGGCGGCTACGCCCATTGTCAAGCAACACCACATACATGTATTCGGGTCCGTCTGCTTCCTCGCGGGTGCGTGGACCGCTTACCAGGCTGTTGTAGGCCGACAGTTCCTGCCCGGTGCCATAAGTGGCCAGCAAGGGCCAGAAAAGGTCCAGGTCGTCGACCGAGGGAATGATCTTCTCTATACCGGCAAGGACAATGTGCACCTTGGGTGCGGCCATCGAAAACACGCCGTTCCCTTCGTTTTCGGTCAGGGCCATGGCACCGGTATCGGCCAACAGGAAATTGGCACCGGTTATCCCGGCATCCGCCTTCAGGAATTTTTCCCTGAGGGTGTCGCGCACATACCCGGCGATTTCCTCCGGGCTGGCCTCTTCAGACAGCCCGAATTTCTCGTGGAATATGCCGGCCACCTCCTTTGCTGAACGGTGCATGATGGGGGTAATGATGTGATACGGCCGGTCGCCGGTGATCTGCACGATGTATTCCCCAAGATCGGTCTCCAGGCTTTCGATGCCGTTTTTTTCCAGGCATTCGTTCAGTCTGACTTCCTCTGTGACCATCGACTTGGATTTCACCACCGAGCGGATGTGGTGCTTTTCACAGATCTCCAGGATGGCCCTGCGGGCCTCTTCGGCATCTTGTGCCCATACGACCCGTCCGCCATTGTTGTTAAAATGGTGCTCAAAGGTTTTCAAATGGTCTTCCAGGTGCTCCAGGATAATATGCTTTTTAATCCCGGCCCGCCTTCGCGCCAGCTGCAAATTAGAAAACTGCTCCACAGCCCGCTTGACGGCCGGATCATAATGCGACATATTTGTACGTATGATCTCACGGTGCGCAAGATCGGCCGATTTTTTCCTGCTGTCTTCTATGAATTTATCGTATACCTGGTTCATTTACAGGCGATCTTAGAAACCCTGGTGGCATGCCGCCCACCCTCAAAATCTGTATCAAGGAACACACGCAAGATCTCCAGGGCCTGCTCCGGGGAAATGAAACGTGCCGGCAGGGCAAGGACATTGGC
>SLNU01000329.1 GCA_007132865.1 Bacteroidales bacterium
AGCTAAAAAAGTTGGTTTTGATTAATTAAAGTTTTTTCTTTGCATCCTGTTTTAAACAAAAAAAGGAGAAAATCATGTCTGACATTACAACAAGAGTAAAAGCCATCATTGTTGAAAAGCTTGGTGTAGATGAAAAAGAAGTAACGCCTGAAGCAAGTTTCACTAACGATCTGGGCGCAGATTCTTTGGATACAGTTGAGCTTATCATGGAATTCGAGAAAGAATTCAACCTTGCCATTCCTGACGATCAGGCAGAAAAGATCAGTACCGTCGGCGATGCCATCGCTTACATTGAGAACTCCAACAAGTAACCCTAAGCTTCTTTAAATGGACCTTAAGAGAGTAGTCGTCACAGGACTTGGCGCTCTCACACCAGTAGGCAAAACCGTTCCAGACTTATGGAGCGGTTTGCTTAATGGGGTTAGCGGCGCGGCTCCCATCACACGATTTGATGCTTCCAAATTTAAAACAAGATTTGCCTGCGAGTTAAAGGATTTTAATGTTGGCGATTATATTGACCGCAAGGAAGCCCGCAAATACGACCCTTTTACCCAATACGCCATGATCTCGACCGAGGAAGCCCTCAAGGATTCCGGTCTGGACCTGGAGGGTGAAGACCTGGATAGGATCGGTGTGATTTGGGGTAGCGGGATTGGCGGACTGGAAACCTTTCTGGAGTCGATCATGGGCTTTGCACAGGGCGACGGCACCCCCCGTTTCAGTCCGTTCTTCATCCCTAAAATGATCGCCGACATCGCAGCCGGCCATATTTCAATCAAATACGGACTTTGCGGGCCCAATTATACCACCACTTCGGCCTGTGCTTCTGCAGCCAATGCCATCGTGGATTGCTTTAACCTGATCCGTCTCGGCAAGGCCGATGTCTTCGTCACCGGGGGGTCTGAAGCCGCGATCAATCCTGCTGGCGTCGGAGGTTTCAGTGCCATGCACGCCATCTCCGAGCGTAACGACGACCCAGCCACAGCATCCCGTCCGTTTGACAAGGACCGCGACGGTTTTGTCATGGGAGAAGGTGCCGGTACCCTCATATTTGAAGAGCTGGAGCATGCCAAAAAACGGGGCGCCAAGATCTATGCAGAAGTGGTCGGGGGCGGCATGTCAGCCGATGCCTACCATATGACCAGCCCGCATCCGGAAGGACGCGGTGCCATGATGGTAATGAAGAACGCCATCGAAGACTGCGGTCACCGGTTGGAAGAAGTGGACCATATCAATACACACGGGACGTCCACACCACTCGGAGACATTGCAGAACCCAGGGCAATCGTCAACCTTTTCGGTGAACACGCTTACAAGATAAGCATCAACGCCACCAAGTCAATGACCGGACACCTGCTTGGGGCAGCCGGAGCCGTGGAGTCCATCGCCACCATACTGGCGGTGAAGCATGACATTGTTCCGCCTACCATCAATCACTTCAACCTTGATCCGGATATCGACAACAAACTTGATTTTACCTTCACAAAAGCCAGGGAGCGCAGGGTGAACCTGGCGCTGAGCAATACTTTTGGATTCGGTGGCCACAACGCCTGTGTAGCGTTCAAGAAATATACCCCTTAGATCCTTTAAATTGCGGATTTTCGCATCCATCTTCAGAAAGCGGAAAGCTTCCGAAAGGGAATTACGGGAAGCCATAAGGAATATCTTTGGCTACCAACCAGGGAATATTGCACTTTACAGATTGGCTTTTAAGCATAAATCCATGGCCACCTCAGTGACCAAAGGGTTCAGACACAGCAACGAGCGCCTCGAGTACCTGGGAGATGCTGTGCTCGGCTCCATCGTGGCAGACTTTCTTTTTAAAAAGTTCCCCTATAAGGATGAAGGCTTCCTAACAGAAATGCGCTCCCGCATTGTCAGCCGGAGCAACCTGAACAGCTTGTCCAGAAAGCTGGGCATAGACCGCTTGGTTGAGGCCAGCAGGGACAACAATGTTACACATTCCTCCATCCTTGGGGATGCCTTTGAGGCCTTTGTCGGAGCGGTATATCTGGACAAGGGCTACCGTTTTGCCCAGGCAATCATAATCAACCAGGTCATCCAGACCCACCTCGACATCGAAGAGCTACTGACAACCGAGATAAACTTCAAGAGCAAGGTCATAGAATGGGCACAGAAAGACAGGAAATCGGCCGAATTCAAACTGGTGGAGGAGCTTGACAACGGCAAAAAGAACAAGCTGTATATGGTTTGTCTGGTTGTGGATGGTAAGGAGCTTGGCCGGGGAAGGGATTTTTCAATAAAAAAAGCCGAACAGCAGGCTGCCCGCAAAGCGTGGGAAAAATTGTTTGAAGAAGAAAGCTAGACCATGGCAAAAAAGATTGTCCTCAACGTGGATTATGAGCATGCGTTCCTTGCCATCGGAATCTGCTCTCCCCAAAAAGACTATCGCTTGTGCTGGTTGCTCAACAAACACCTGGAAACGGATCTGAGAAAGATACGCGACTTTTCATACACTCCCCCCGGCCTTAAGGAAAAACTGGACTTTGCAGTTTACCGCTATCTTAACGAGCGCAAGCGGATGGACTACTCCCTGGTTGCCAATCGCTCATCCGGATATATGTTGTTCCCAGATCCTAAAAACCTGGATTACCTGTTCCTGGTCCGCAACCCCAGCGATCAGTTTGAGCCAGCCGGAATTCTGGCAATGATTCGCAAGACGCCATTTGTGCAGGCGGCATTCATGGTTGACGGGAAACTGGGAAAACAGGAGAATGCCTTCTTCTTCGACTTCGAACTGTTTCTTTCCCAGAAAAAACCCTGAGGTTTTCGGGTCAGCAGCCATTTCCTGCCAGACAACCCTATTCCATTCCCTTGGCCTCGTTCCAGAAATGGTCCATCTCGTCCAGGTTCATTTTCTTCATGTCGCGGCCGGCCTTTTTCGCTCCTGCCTCCAGGTGCTCGAACCGCCGAATGAACTTTTTGTTGGTACGTTCCAAGGCACTTTCAGGGTTCACGTCGATAAAGCGTGAATAGTTGATCAGTGCGAATAGCAGGTCCCCGAATTCCTGTTCAATGCGTTCGTGGTCTTGTTCCTCACCTTCCACTTCAGCTTTCAGCTCATTAAGCTCTTCAATGACCTTTTCCCAAACCTGTCCGGGATGCTCCCAGTCAAATCCGACACCGCGGGCTTTGTCCTGTATCCTGTATGCTTTAATCATTGCAGGCAAAGAGGCCGGAACGCCTGACAACACATTTTTCCGACCCTCTTTCAGTTTAATCTTTTCCCAGTTCTCCTTCACCTTCTCCGCACTATCTGCCTGCACATCCCCATAAATATGCGGATGACGATTCACCAGCTTTTTATTGATGTTCTCCAGCACATCGGCTATGTCAAAGGCTTGTTTTTCGCTTCCGATCTTCGCGTAGAACACCACATGCAACATCAGGTCGCCCAGCTCATTTTTTATTTCTTCCAGATCGTTGTCCAGTATCGCATCCGCCAGTTCATAGGTTTCCTCTATGGTAAGGTGCCGAAGACTCTCAAGGGTCTGTTTCTTGTCCCACGGACACTTTGCCCTCAGTTCATCCATGATATCCAGAAGCTGCTTAAATGCAGCAAGTCGTTTGTCCATTTCAATGTGGTTTTACGCAAAGGTAGCAAAGAAAAGCAGGGCCAAGCCTCAAGAAATCACTAACTTTGGAAGAGGAGTACATGTTCTTGAACAAATTGCACCACCATGCCGATCCCGGTTCTGATATCCCTGCTCATCCTATGCACAGGCAGCATCCTCTGGCCAGTTAAGGCTTCCGGAGGAGATCCTCCTCCTGGTCCACATATTCATTTGGAAGGCTCCCTCCACTATGGATTTCTCTGGGCACATGCCGGCGGATTAAGGCATTTGTCAAAGACCCACTTCCCCCTTTTTCAGGTGTCAGTTTCCCGCCTGACTGCCGGTGAGCGGGAATGGCACCGCCATTACAATTATCCCGAAATAGGCATGAGCTTCATGGTTGGAGACATGGGATATCCAGAGGTACTCGGGATTTCCTTTGCCCTGTTTCCCCATCTGAGGGTGCGTCTCCGTGAAGAAGGCCACTTCCGGTTGAATATCCGCTATGGCATGGGGGCAGCCTACCTTACCAAGCCGTTTCACCCTACGGGCAATTACCGCAACACGGCAATCGGGAGCCACCTCAACCTTGCATTCCACTCCCGCCTTGAAGCAGGTGTCGCAGGAACCGGAGGCGGCCGCTTGCTTTGGGGACTGGGTCTCACGCATTTCAGCAACGGGGCCTTCCGCAAACCAAACAAAGGCATTAATATCCCGACCATCAGCCTTACTTATTCATTCCCGGCCAGTCGTGGCCCGGAAG
>SLNU01000264.1 GCA_007132865.1 Bacteroidales bacterium
CGCTCGCCCTTATCCCGGGGGGCGCTCCTCAAATTTTATAAGGCGACACGGATCCGCGCTGAGAACCTTGGCTGCCTGAAAGGCAGGCGCAGTTCGAAGCGTGGATCTGTGCGCCGGGTAAAGCGTATCTGTGTCTGGTAGGGTGGATCCGTGCGCCGGGTAAGGCGGGTTTTGCAGCGCGAATTCGGTATGGGCTAGCTGCCCTAGATCACGACGTTAACGATCTTGCCGGGAACGACAATGACCCGTTTCGGGGGCTTGCTGTCAAGCCATTTGGCGGCTTCGGGGGATGAGAGGACGGCCTTTTCGACTTCCTCTTTCGTACTGCCGGCGGGCAGCTCCAGTTTGAAGCGGGTCTTTCCGTTAAAGGAAACGGGATAGGTCAACATGTCGTCGGCCACATACTTTTCTTCCCATTGCGGGAAATCTGCCACGGTGACACTGCCGACATTGCCCAGGCGGTGCCAGAGCTCCTCTCCCAAGTGGGGGGCGAAGGATGAGATTATTACAGACAGCGGCTGAAGGATCTCCCGTTTGTTGCAGCGCAGCTCGGTGAGTTCGTTCACGCAAATCATAAAGGCGCTGACCGAGGTGTTAAACGAGAACCGTTCTATGTCTTCGCTAACTTTTTTGATGGTCTTGTGAAGGACCTTTTTCTCCTGGTCCGTGGCTGCATCTTCTGATACGCTCCACTGGTTTTCCTGGTCGTGGTAAAGGCGCCACAACTTCCGGATAAAGCGGAACACGCCCTCAATGCCATTCGTATCCCAGGGTTTGGCCTGCTCTATGGGTCCGAGGAACATCTCGTACAATCGCAGGGTATCAGACCCATAACGCCCAATCAGGTCGTCGGGGTTTACCACATTGTGAAACGACTTCGACATTTTTTCAATTTCCCACCCGCAGACATACTTTCCGTCTTCGAGCATGAACCCGGCATGCTCATATTCCGGGTTCCATTTTTTGAACGCCTCCAGGTCGAGGATGTCGTTGTGGACAATGTTCACATCCACGTGGATGGGCGTGGTGTCATAATCTCCCCGCAGATTGTAAGATACGAAGGTGTTGGATCCTTTGATGCGGTAGACGAAATTGGACCTGCCCTGTATCATGCCCTGGTTGATCAGCTTTTTGAACGGCTCATCCTCCACGACCAATCCGACGTCAAATAAAAATTTATTCCAGAAGCGGGAATAGATCAGGTGGCCCGTGGCATGCTCCGCACCGCCCACGTATAGGTCGACATTGCGCCAATACGCCACGGCCTGTCTTGACACCAGCGCCTGGTCGTTGCGGGGGTCCATATACCGGATATAGTAGGCGCTGGAGCCGGCGAAGCCTGGCATGGTATTGCATTCCAGCGGATGGCCTTCGGGTGTTTCCCAGTTTTTGGCCCTGGCCAGCGGCGGTTCGCCCGTTTCGGTCGGCAGGTATTTGTCGACCGGCGGCAACTCCAGGGGGAGCTCCGATTCATCCAGCACATAGGGCATGCCGTCCTTGTAATACACAGGGAAGGGCTCGCCCCAATAGCGCTGCCGGCTGAAGATTGCGTCCCGCAGACGAAAATTCACCCGCCCGGTTCCGATGCCCCGGGCCTCGAGGCGCTCTATGACCGTGCGGATGGCCTGCGGCACATCCATGCCGTTGATAAAATCACTGTTTACCAGGTTGCCTTCCTTTGCATCGTAGGATGCTTCCTCAATATTTCCCCCGCTGACCACTTCCGTGATCGGCAGCTCAAAGTGCTTCGCAAATGCATAGTCGCGGCTGTCGTGTGCCGGAACGGCCATGATGGCGCCAGTCCCGTACCCCGCCAGCACATAGTCGGCAATGTAAATGGGCATCAGCTTTCCGGAAAACGGATGTACCGCATGGGCGCCTGTAAACTCGCCCGAAATGGTCTTCACTTCTGCCATGCGTTCCCGTTCGGAGCGGCTGGCGGCCCGTTTCACATAAGCGGCTACTTTTTCCTTATGGTCGGATGGGGTGATTTTATCCACCAGTTCGTGCTCCGGCGCGAGCACCATAAAGGTGGCGCCGAAAACCGTGTCGGGCCGCGTGGTAAAGACCTCGATCCGGTCGCTGGTGACAGGATTTTGTGCGGAGCCTTCCTGACTGGAAGCGCCGGCTGTGGCCCCGTTTCCTGAGGTTGCCGCTGCAGATTCGGTTGTGCGCATTGTGGTTGTCGGGGCACCTGCCGCGGATGCCATGGCGCCTCCTGCGGATTCTGTTGCGGCGGGATCATGCACACCAAAAAATATGGTGGCCCCTTCAGAGCGCCCGATCCAGTTCCGCTGGATCTCCTTTATTGATTCGCTCCAGTCAATGCGGTCGAGTCCGCCAAGCAGCCTGTCGGCATAGGCCGTGATGCGCAGGAACCACTGCTTCATCTTCTTGCGCTCCACCGGGTGGCCTCCCCTGACGGAGAATCCTTCCTTTACCTCATCATTTGCCAGTACGGTGCCCAGCTTGGGACACCAGTTTACCATCGTGTCGGCCTGGTAGGCAAGGCGGTAGTGCATCAGCACCTCCTGCCTGCGGGTTTCGGTCATCTGCTGCCAGTCGCCTGCCGTAAAGGTTTCTTCAAGGCTGGTGGCAGCGTTCACCACTGCGTTCCCGCTGCGGCTGAAAACCGTTTCCAGATTTGAGATGGGCTCGGCTTTCCGGGTTTCCTGGTTGTAATAATGCCTGAATAACTGGATGAATGTCCACTGCGTCCAGCGGTAGTATTCCGGGTCGCAGGTACGCACCTCCCGGTCCCAGTCAAAGCTGAAGCCGAGCTTGTCCATTTGCTCCCGGTAGCGTTCAATGTTTTTTTCGGTGGTAATGGCCGGGTGCTGTCCGGTCTGGATTGCGTATTGCTCTGCCGGCAGCCCGTAGGCGTCGTACCCCATTGGGTGCAGCACGTTGAAACCTTTTTGCCGTTTGTAACGCGAAAAAATATCCGACGCTATATATCCCAGCGGATGGCCCACATGCAGTCCCGCCCCCGAAGGGTAGGGGAACATATCCAGTACATAATACTTGGGTTTGCCCGGATCTTCGGTTACCCGATAGGTCTTGTGTTCACGCCAGAGATTCTGCCACTTCTTTTCAACTTCACGGTAAGGATAGTCCATTTTTTGTCGGATTTTTCAGCCTGCAAAGTTACGAAATGTACCCGACAAATCGCTACCTTTGCAATCCTAACTAAAAATGTAAGTACGATGCTACAAGCTGAAATAAAGACTGAAAGAGGGACCATGAAGGTCCAGTTTTTTGAAAAGGATGCCCCCGGCACCGTGAAGAATTTTGTGGATTTGTCAAAGAAGGGGTTTTATGACGGACTGACGTTTCACCGGGTGATTCCGGAGTTTGTCATACAGGGTGGCTGTCCGGACGGTACCGGTATGGGCGGACCCGGATACACGATTGATTGTGAGCTGGATGGCGACAACCAATACCACGACCGCGGGGTGCTTTCGATGGCACATGCCGGTCGCAATACCGGGGGCTCGCAGTTTTTCATCTGCCACAACCGCATGAATACCGCGCACCTCGACCGCCAGCATACGGCGTTTGGGAAGGTTGTTGAGGGGCTCGATGTGATTGAGCAGATACGGCCGGGCGACAAGATCGAGAAGATCACTATTCTCGAAGGGGAATAATACCGGGGGTATGTGCGGAGCCCGGGCCCTGCTCCGCGCTCCTCATATTTCCTCCGGAAATATATGCGCATCGCAAGGCCCGGGCACCGCACTCCCGGAATTCCCTCCGGAAATATATGTGCGTCGCAGGGCCCGGGCCTCCACGTTCCCGGGTTTCCCATCGGACAATAAAAAAAACAGCCCCGCGTGCGGGGCTGCTTTTTTTTGACAGCTGACCGGCAGGGGAGTCATGCCTTTCCCTGCCTTGTATGTGGGGGGTTGACTACATCATACCGCCCATGCCGCCCATGCCGGGATTCATTGGCATGTCGGGTTTGTCTTCCTTGATGTCGGCAAGTACGCACTCGGTGGTGAGCAGCATGCCGGCGATGGAAGAAGCGTTCTCAAGGGCCACGCGGGTTACCTTGGTCGGGTCGATCACACCTGAATCATACAGGTTTTCATATACTTCTGTACGGGCGTTGAAACCGTAATCTTCCTTGCCTTCCTTCACCTTCTGGACCACGATGGATCCTTCGATGCCGGCATTGGCAACGATCATGCGGAGGGGTTCCTCGAGTGCCTTGCGGACGATTGCAGCACCAGTTTCTTCGTCTTCGTTTTCGCCCTTGAAGTTGTCGAGGGCATCGATGGCGCGGATGTAAGCGATGCCGCCGCCCGGGACAATGCCTTCCTCAACGGCTGCACG
>SLNU01000096.1 GCA_007132865.1 Bacteroidales bacterium
ATATCGCTGTTGCGGAGAAGCCGTTCCCATAGAGACCTTATTTACCTGCAAGCTATTTCGATTGCTATCGGACCTAATAAGGATTCCATCATAGGTATTATGGGCACTCTGGCTGTTTTGTTCGACGGTGTTAGCCATAACATTTGACCTCGATACTTCATACATGTTGATACCGTCTTCTTGATTAAGAGCTATTGCATTGCTGGTTATTGATGCTGACGTTAAAGGGCCGAGTCCTAGCCCTGCTCGGCCATTAGCAGTGAGATTGTTGGTGCTAATTAGTGTTCGACTCTGACTAGAAGCATTGATTCCATGTGTACCATTGTCCCGGATAGAGCAACCAACAATACGAACTTCCCCACTATTTTGACACCGTATCCCATGTTCGGTATTGCTATCTATGGTGGCGTTAGTGATAGTTGAATCGGCAACGTTGGCCATATCAATACCGTGTCGGCCATTGTTGTAGAAGTGTCCGGCCATTACTTTGTTGATCCCCCAGTATAGGCCCATACCATCATTGCCAGATCCAGATACGTCGCAATTTAGGAAAGTAGTGTCACTTTCGCTTCTAATGCCCTTACCATCGACATTATTGACACTGGTATCTCTTATTATTGTTCTGCCAGATAGACTGACAATGCCGATACCTCCGTGACCAGTGGAACGACCATTTTCAATGATATTGTCGTTGCCCCCGGTGATTCGGATGCCGTCTCGCATACAGTTTTGTACATGTACCTTACGTGCTAGACCCCTATCGCCGGTCATGGTTATGCCGTCTTGGTTGATAGCTCCCTGATTAGCTCGATTACCGTCAATTGCGAGGTCGATAACATAGCCATCTGCTGCCTGTATCGATATCAGCGAGAAAGCTGCTGCATTATTCACAGCCACTATCTGCGTACCTGTACCGATGCCTAATAATTCAAGGCTAGGGTTCGCTAGGATAATGCTAGCTGATATGGTATAGGTCCCATCTAGCAATACAACTCGGCCACCGTTTGTTAGAGCAGCTAAAGCCCGATTGATATAAACCTCGGCATCGGTAGCACCTGCCGGGATCACTATATCGGCCTTCTGTTTCCCTAGGCTAGCGGCTCCTGCTATTACGGTATTAGCACCGGCTGTATCTAGATTGGGTATCCTTTTGCCTGTGGCCCCCATTAGTAAAGACCCCTAATCTGTGCAGTGACTAGATTAGCGTTACTCCCGGTTAATCGAATATTGGTAGCATCATAGCCAAATTCGATAATGTCGTCACCGGCTGCCGCGAATGCTATAGGCGATTCCGGCAGGTCATACCAAGTCGCCCCTCCATCCGGCGACAGTTCAATATCAATATCTATAGCATCTGCTGCTGTCAGATATAGTGTCCACCGGTTATAGTTGCCGTTAGCTTCACTTACTCCGGCTGAAATATCCTGGGCAGTGGCTATAGTGATGGTGTCTCCACCTCGGCCTAGCACTGTGGTATGCAGTTTGGTGTTAGTGAACTCGAATTGATCTAGCAAATCGTACAGGTCTGTGAGGGATCTATCGTCTGGCCCTAGGAGCTCGTCTAGCAAATCTGCTAGCGAGTAATCGATGTTTTGGAAAAATGGTGTTAGGTCGTCGCCGGTTTGAACTACGCCGCCCCATTCTTCGACATTGACGTTTTGACCAGCTACGTCGGGCCCGGTGATAATGAATAGGTCGCCTGCTGCCGGGAATTGCCCTGTGTAGTGATTTATAGCCGGTTCAAAGAGGATATCTGTTTCCGTGTTCTCAGTGATCTCAAACGTTTCTTGACTGTTCGCCGCCGGTGTAATCCAGCGAAGGTGGGCACCTGCCCACTGGCTCGGGATCATTTTAAGATCAGACACTTCAATTTCAGTCGATGCCCCTGGCGTGAAGCCTACGATCTGGTTGAATGTACCCCAGGCGAAGGTATGAGACACATAGGCCGATAGAATCTGCTGCCAATCCTGCTGAGATAGCTCACTCATTTTCGACCACCTCTAAACTCGCGGCTTCGCCGTTCTTGGTCATCTTGGCAACATCGTTTGCTGACTTCAAGCGTCTTGATAATGCACCCATGATTCCCAAGCTGGCTATCATGGTACGTCTGGTCACTATCGAAAGATGCCTGTAGCAGTAGGCAATTAGGTGAAGTATGATTGTGCTCAAAGTCTCTGACTAGCAATTGTCTGTGTTGGCCGTCGTCGCTGATAACTAGGTTGATATGGTGCGTTTTGCAGGAGTGTAGCATATCATCCTGCCTCCTCAACTCGCCTAGCAAGCTCGGCAATAATGGCTTCGTTACGGTCGCTGATCTGTCGGAGCCTATTATCATAGAGACGCTTTTCGATAAACCAACCGCTAAAGTAGATATCGACTGTTATAGCAGCCATTAGACTGTTCTCAAGCTCAAACTCTAGCACTCGAAAAGTAAAAGGGAGCGTGATAGGCTGTGTGTCTATGTTCTGTGGCAAACGTGATTCAAAAATTAACACATCGTCTGAGCGCAGGAATGCTACGACATTGTTATCGTGTATCGACGGTACTAACCTGACCAGTTTGGGCTTGAAGTACGTCTGGCCGTTTAGTTCAAATTGAGCAATAGAGTTGCTACCGGCCGCAACTGGAATCCGGAATTGGAACCAGGTTGGATGGAGGGCCGTTTCATTTGCCCTAGCTAACTGCATGATATCAACAGCATCGTCGATCGGTAGTAGCTGTGGAATATCGAAAGCTAAATTGGCCATCTAAAGCCCTCCTCGGACCTGTCGAAATAACTCGATATCATCCGCAGGATCCATAAGACCCCAGGCCATCTTTAACCGCTTTGTCAGTTTAACTCTGCGCAGTGTTAGCCGCACATCGTAATTAGCTACGGCGTTCGATGCTATAGCACTAAACTCTAGTTCGTTGACCGCTGGCACCCACATGGGATAGGTCCTGACATTCCAGTCTAAGATAGTCGGTTGCCACTCGACCCAATTGATTTGGTCATCGCGCTTGACCCGGATTCTTACGTTGTCTGCTATAGCAGCTACATCACCACCGATACCTTCTAGCACGATTGCTTCACCGGCATTAACTGGCTCTAATAAAAAGCTAGCAGGCGATTGTGGCTCCGGCGGTACAGCACCAATTCGCAGTGTCCGAGTATAACGCTGTATCGTCTGGAATTCGCGGCTAATTACTCGCTCCACAGAGATAGGTGCTTCGCCATTTTCGACTCGGGATTCTAAGTCTAGTGCCTGGGCTATTTCCCGTTCGTCTGGGTCCAAGTCTATCTCGTGAAATAGTTTGTCGGCTATCGTGGGCCTGTTAATGAGGGTATTGAAGAAGAATCTGGCGTTATTGATAGCAACGCCACCGACATTTCTGGCCGTTAGTGTAAGCGTGTTGCGCGCCTTAACATCGAATCCCATCCACTGCCGTTCTTGTGCTGTTAACGCGGGATCCAGCGTAGGGATCGCTCTTTGTGTGATAGACAAGTCATTGTCGGCGTTAATCGATATCGAGATATTGATATTGTTGGTCATGCCTAGATCACGCAGCGCAATGATTCTTCTAGTGAACCGGCGTAGGTCTAGCGGCTCGGTAGTAGCACCGGCGGCGAAGGTCGGTATGATGAATGAGCTTGGCAATATCTCTGGCCAGTATCGGGCACCAACCACATTGGTAACGGTGACGGCCAATCGTGATCACTCCTCACGAACCTATTGAATGCCGGGGGACATAGCCTGTCCCCCCCTATATCATCTATTACCTTGGTTCTATGCTACGCGTGGGACGGCTCCGACCTCGATGTAATAAACGATGAGCAATTCACCATTTTCTACAGCCTGTGCATCGAGCGAGAATGAATCCTGGTCGATCAGGGTAATGTCGGCAGCATCGATTTCGACTACCGGATTAGCTCCTGGCGCATCGAACGTTACACTAGCAGCATCATGCGCACTGATAGCACCGGCGATACTTACATTGGCATCTGCCGCAGTTTCTAGCTCTGGTGTAGCATCATGTCCGAGCGCATTAGTGACGGCTCCATCTACTGCTACCTGCGTATCTAGAGTATGGGCCGGGATAGCCCCGGCCGCTATTTCTCCGTCCGATGCTGCTTGTACTTGATACAGTACGGCTCGATGGATCGTGTCTATCCGTGGTGCGCCGTCGGGCAACGCAATTGGGTCGGTTGCTACTGTAGCACCAGGAATAATTGTGGTAATGGCTAGCATCTATTTACCTGCCTCTCTGGACATACTCACACGTGTACACGTGTAAGCAGAGGTCGCAAAAGTTTGATTTCA
>SLNU01000030.1 GCA_007132865.1 Bacteroidales bacterium
CCGGCATGTTGGAACCAAACTGCCTGAAGCGTTGGCTGAGGGATTACCCACTGCATCCTGTGGGTCCCGTAAACAAGCGAAAGGTGCTGATCATCATGGCAGGCAACATCCCGCTGGTGGGCTTCCATGACCTTCTGTGCGTTTTGATCAGCGGTCATGAGGCAGTGGTAAAAACCTCCTCTCTGGACAAGCGGTTGCCAGTCGCCCTGGCCGGGCTAATCAGGGAAGCCGAACCGCGATTGGGCGAGCACATCCGTTTTGTGGATGGTGATTCAGGAAATGTGGATGGTGATGCAGGAAATGTGGATGGCGATGCCCGGAATGTGGTTGGCGATGCCCGGAATGTGGTTGGCGTTGCCGGGAATGTGGATGGCGATGCCGGGGATTATGATGCGGTGATTGCCACGGGAAGCAACAATAGTGCACGGTATTTTGATTATTATTTCGGAAAGCTTCCCCACATCATCCGCAAAAACCGCAGCTCCCTGGCCGTGATCCGGGGGGATGAAAGCAGGGGGGATCTCCGCCTGCTGGGCGATGATGTGTTCTCCTATTATGGCATGGGTTGCCGGAATGTTTCCCAGTTGTGGGTCCCTGCCGGCTTTGACATGCAGCGGTTGAAGACAGCCTGGGAGCCATGCCGGGACATTCTGGATAATCCGAAATATCTACATAATTATTCCTACCAAAAGGCCCTGTTCCAGGTGAACCAGGAACCACATACCGACCTTGGGTTCTGCCTGCTCAGGGAAAACCCTGCCCTTTCCTCTCCCCTTTCGGTGGTCCACCTGCAGGTTTTCCAGTCGCCGGAGGAGCCCTTTCGTTTTGCTTCCCTGCACAGGGAGGAACTACAGTGTGTTGTAGGCATGGAGGTTCCGCATGAGCTGTCAGGTCTTGCAGTAAAACCCGGAACCACTCAGCAACCCGGCCCATGGGATTATGCAGACCGTGTGGACACCATTCAATTCCTTAGCGGGATCTCCTGATAAGTAATCCTCCCAAGCCGGTCCACGCCCTGAAGAAGGATCAGGTTGTAGGGCATGACACTGGGCAGTGGTATCTGCAGACCCGTTCTGCCGGTCTCATCCGGCAGTATCCCTGGTTCCCAGTGCTGGGTTATGTATATCCCGCTATCCAAAACCTTTTCGGTTTGTATCCTTGAGTGGTAAAACTCCTGAGGCTCATGGTATCCGTAAAGGGTGTACTCATAAACATTCTTATCCCCGGCCAGACTGAGGCGTGTAATTGCGATCAGCACCCCGTTTGCCCCCCGCACCCCGAAGATGGCCGCCTTGGGCCCGCGCAACACTTCTATGCGCTCAACCTCCCGGGGGTTTAGGTTGAGGAAGTAGGAAGGAGGGGTGATTGTGCCATCTACCACGTAAAGGGGATCCGTGGACGACCGCATACTGCTTGGTCCCCGTAGTATAAACCCGGTGGGTGTTTCTGTCAGCCCGGTCACCCGGCCCCTCATCACCGCAGCAATGGTTGCATAATCCTCGCGGATATCTTCCAGATAGATCACTTGGTCAGGTTCTCCATAGATGGATGGCTGGCGGTCGGGCGCCCTTTGCGGCTGCCGGGACCTTAGGGTGGTACGCGGTGCAGAAACCCGGGTCCAGTCGTCACCCCTTCCGAGGGTTGTCCTGGGCATGGTTGCGGGTCCGAATGGATAGTCTATATCAGTTAAATGCCTCGTTTCCAGAGATATACCAAGACTACGCCCGGATGGGTCCCGACCGGCAATGAACTCCGCGGTGAATCTTCCTGTGTAATTAAGGCCGGTGAAAATGAAGTTGCCCTGGGGATCTGCGCGGGCGGTAAGCTGTTCACGTCCCTCCTTTCCGACTGAAAGCGAAACCATCACTTGTCCGGCAGGCTGGCTGGATGCAATGGCATTCACCTTTCCCCGGATGGTCAGTCCGTCAGCCACCCCGTACCGGATTTCCGGAAACTCCCCGGCAAGGATCCCATCCCATTCAAACAGGCTCCAGCCTTGTGTCAGCATCAGCAGGTCCAGTTGCTCCAGGCGCCGGACATTCGTTTCATCAAAATACGCCCTGGCCCTTTCTATCGGACCGGAAAGCTCACTTGTGAGCAGAAGGCTGGACACCATGTCCACATCAGGGCTGCTGATTTGTTCGGCGGACCCGAGCACGGCAAGGGAGTAAGACCCGTCAGCCTGTTCGGGCCAATCGAAGGTAAGTTCCATCTGGTGGTCGTACCCGACCCGCCTTGAGGGTGTAATGCGCACGTCCCGGACCGGGTATTCACGTTCTCCGTTCTGTACAAAAACGAGGCGTCTGGCAAGTGGCTGAGCAAAATTGTCAAGCAAAGTGATGTGGAATATGCCTTCCGGCACATCTCCAACAGGGATGCGGTGCCGGAACAGGTCTTCCTCTAAGGTCCCGGAAGTATGGAAAACCAGGCTTCCCCTGACATGACCCACAAGGTATATTTGCCCTGTGTGCGCGGCGGACAGATTGCCGGAAGACCGCACCACGAGCTCAAGCATACTTCCGACCACATTCACCTGTAAGGCATGACCTGCCGGGGCAACTGGCAGGGGAAGGGTTTTTACAGAGCCATCCGGGAAACGGACCTCCGCCCTGTAGGAGGCGGACTCGTGGGGCTTGAAGTTGAATTGCCCCATTCCATTGTGTGTGGTTTCAAAGTGAAGCACCTCCCTGCCACGATCATCCAGCAGACGTCCACTGGCTTCCAGGCCAGCACCTGTCAGATTGGCCGCCTTGAAGGCTACCCTGCTTTCCACACCGGCAACCAGGTGACCCCCCTCAGGAAAAAAGGCGAACTGATATCTTTCAGTCAGGTTTTCTAACTCCCGGTTAAAGGCCCGGTTCCTGCGAATGCTTCTTCTGTTGACAAAGTTTTCCTCTTTTGGGTTTCGGACCAGAATTTCTTTTTCAAAAAAGCTTTCCTCGCCGAAATTTCGCATCCAGTTGGTATAGGAGCGGATCAGGTAATTCCCTTCGGGAAGGGAGTCCAGCAATGAGATTGACCCATGGGCAGTCCCGCTCTCCAGTTTCATCAACATCGATGAAACAGCTTCCCCGGCAGTATTGTACATCTCAACAACCAGGGTGCTGCCAAAGTCGGAAAGCTGGTGGGTCCGTGCATCCAGCAGGTAGGCCTTCAGCCAGATGGTCTCACCGGCCAGGTAGGTTTGCTTGTCTGTATGGATGAAAACTTTTTGCCTGGGGTAATCCGCTTCAAATGTTTCCAGGGACCTGGCCGCTTCCCGGGCCGGATCAGGGTTTTGGGCGGTCAGGAGGACCGGGGAGAGAACCAACATTAAAACCCCCGCAACCCAACGGAAGGTATTGCGCGTGCCTTTCATAATTGCTAATTTACTAATAATCCGCTATTTTTGCTATAAAAAACGGGGCCAACGCGGATTATTTTGGCCTGTATAACTTAAACAACAGATGTACAATCTTGGTTTAAAAACTTTGCTGCTGACAGCCTGCTTGCTTGGACACGTGGCTGCGGAGGCACAGCGGGACCAATATGAGGCAGAACGGCGTCAGATGGTCAGGACGCAGCTACAGGCAAGAGACATCCACCACCGGGCCACCCTGCGGGCAATGGGGACCGTCCCTCGGCATCTTTATGTGCCTGCTGCCCAGCAGCGCTTCGCCTACCAGGATCGCCCGCTGCCCATCGGCTATGGCCAAACCATTTCACAGCCCTATATTGTCGGATACATGACCCAGATTATACGTCCCGAAGCAAGGCACAACGTCCTTGAGATCGGCACCGGGTCAGGCTACCAGGCAGCAGTACTTGCAGAGATCGTAGACCAGGTCCATACCATTGAAATCGTACCGGAACTCGGACAAACAGCCAGGAGGGTACTTGAACAGCAATATGACAATGTCCGGGTAAAAACAGGGGACGGCTATTATGGCTGGGAGGAAGCGGGTCCGTTTGATGCCATCGTGGTTACTGCCGCAGCCGAATACATCCCCCCTCCCCTGGTGGAGCAACTGAAGGATGGGGGGAAAATGATCATTCCAGTCGGATCCCCATTCCAAGTGCAACTGTTGATGCTGGTTGAGAAAAAAGGGTCTGACATCACCACCCGCAGCCTGATGCCGGTCCGCTTCGTACCATTCACCCGGGCCAGCCAGGACCAATAAGCCTTTCCAGGTATGGAAAAACACCCGAATACGGGTATGGAAAAACGTCTGATCACGGGTATCGGACTGCATTCTGCGGCCATTATTGCCTTTCAGTTGGCCCTGATGCAGCTGA
>SLNU01000291.1 GCA_007132865.1 Bacteroidales bacterium
CCCGTGATGCCCACCGTGTCCATATGGGCGTTCAGCATGAGGGACTTCCCCCCGCCGGTGCCGGGCAGGATGCCGGTCACGTTCAGCCGCCCGGGTTCAAACTCGTCGATGTCTGTCTGCAAGCCCAGGCTTTCCAATGCCCCGGCGATCCATAAACCAATCTCTTTCTCCCCTCCGCCTGAAGGATCCAGCGAGGGGTTCACGGAATTGATCTGCACCAGCTTCTGCAAGCTGCGGATGGTGTAATCGTGGTCTGCCATTTGCCCTGGTATCTGGTGTTTAGTATTTGGTATTTAGTATTTGGTATTTGGTATGTGGTATTTGGTATTTAGTATTTAGTATTTAGTATGCTATCGTGTGGATTACGTGTGCGTGGACGTACACATACAGTTGCAACGGTTGGGGCTATTCTAAAGTCCCCGACGTCCGGGCCTCCCCATAAAGCCGCGACGCTTGAGCGTCTCCATACAGCCGCGACGGTTGGGTCTATTCTAAAGTCCCCGACGCTCGGGCCTCCCATAAAGTCCCCCCCAACATGCGGGCGGCTCCCTAAATTGCTTCCAGCCCCTGCGCCAGGTCCTCAATTAAATCCGAAGCATTCTCGATGCCCACGGAATACCTGATTAGGGTTTCCGGGATGCCCAGTTGCATGCGCTGTTCGTCGCTCAGCTCTACATGGCTGGTGGTGCGAGGCGGTCCGACCAGGGTGCTTACTGAGCCCAGGCTGGCGGCCATATGGGCAAAGTGCAGCTGGTGCAACAGGGTCCTTACCGAGTTGTAATCTCCCTTCAGCGTGAAGCTCAGCATCCCGCCAAACCCACGCATCTGCTTTTTGGCGATGTCGTGTCCTTTATGGCTCGGAAGTCCGGGGTAGAACACCTCACTTACCTTCGGATGCTGTTCCAGGAACTCCGCAATGGCCTGTCCATTTTCATTCTGTCGCTGCACCCTCAGCTCCAGGGTCTTCATCCCACGGATGACCATATAGGCGGTTTCCGGGTGCAGGCTGGCCCCGTTGATCTCCCGGAACTGAAACACCTTTTTGACCATATCCTTGTTCCCGCATAGGAATCCACACATGGTATCCGAATGTCCGTTCAGGTATTTCGTGGCACTGTGCACGACCAGGTCCGCCCCCAGCATCAATGGGTTCTGGTTGATGGGAGTGGCGAAGGTGTTGTCGGCCACAACGATGGCCCCTGCTTTTTTGGCCGCCCGGGCAATGCGCTCAATATCTATGATTTTCAGCGTCGGATTGGTAGGTGTTTCCAGGTAGACCAGCGTGCAGCCCCTGGCGATCTCGGCCTCCATCTGCTCGTGGTTCCCGGTTTCACAAAGGCAAACCTCCACCCCGAACTTCGGCAGGTGCTCCAGAAAGATCAGGCTGGTTCCCCCATAGGTGTCCTTGATCGAGACCACCCGGTCGCCGGGTTTGAGCAGGGAAAACAGCGTATTGCTGATGGCTGCCATCCCGGTGGAAAACGAAGTGGCGGCATCGGCCCGTTCGAGGATGCGGATTTTCTCTTCCAGCACCTGCACGGTGGGATTGGTGTTGCGGCTGTAAATGTCTCCTTTTTTGTTCCCCCTGGCTACCTCCTGCCATTCGTCCAGGTCGTCGTAAGCGAAGGTGACGGTGCTGAATACGGGAACGGTATGGCTGCCATGGGCAAAGCGCTCCATCTCACCGGCCCAAACGGAAGCGGTGCCGGATTTGTGTTTTGTAAAGTCCATAAATGAAGATTATTGATGTGAATGGCCCAAATATACACAAAATGGCCGCCGGGACAAATATCCGACCAGCATCAATGCCCCGCATTCACCAAAATTAATACCTCGTCTTGAGAGCGATCTTGCCGAGGTCTTTTAATTGGTCCTGTCGGGTGAAGACGACCCGACCCTTTTTGGACTGGACCTCCCAGGCGATCACGCTGATGATGTCGTCGATCACTCCGGGTCCGGAAGGTTTATCAGCCAGGCTGAAGTTCCGTTCGTCCTCCATGACCACGGCCTGGGCATATTCCTGGTGTACGATCAGCAGCTCGCCGCGTCCGTCGAGCGCCGCCCGGTAAATGTCCTGCAACTCAGTAATCACTTTGGCCTGGGCAATGGCTTCCTTCATCTCTTCAATGGCTTCCAGGCGCCGTTTTTGCTGGATGGTTTGGATGATCTCGTAGCCCTGTGCGGCGATGGTGTGGGGTTTGACCTGGTTGTAATTCACCGGGGCGTGCCCGAGGTAGGCTGCGGGCTTGTCGGCCACCTGCATCAGCCGGCTGAAGTTGTCGGGGGTGCAAACGACCACGCACGACAGCCCGGTCTGGTTGTGGACCTTCACGAAAGATTTGTCGACCTTGTTCAGGAACTCCCTGACCATATTGTCCATCTGTTTGGAATCGCTTCTTCTCACCGACTCGGTGAGGTAATGGGGGGTCTCGTCAAACGGGAACCCGGCTTCGGTGATTTCAGAAGTGACGCTGTCGTTCACGACTTCATAAAGGGAAACCCCGCTTTGCGACAGCAGCATGATCAGGTAGTTCTCACTGCGGTTGTAGGCCTTGATCAGGGGGCGTACCGCGAATTTGTCTGAAATATGCACCGCATCCTGGTTGACCGGCCAGGCGGTCCGGATAATCTCCCGGGTTTCTTTTGAAAGGAAAATGTGCAGGCTGTCCAGGTTATGGCTATGGTCGAAACCGTCCTCCAGGGCGGCGATCTTTTCCAGGAGTGCCGCAGCCGGCCGCTTGCCATAGTCTGCGATCACCCGCTCCCTGGCCTCTTTCAGCAAGTTCTTAAGCAGGATGCCGTCTTTTGCATTGTCGGGTCTGGTACGGTGGGTGTTCAGCGAAATGGTCACGCAGGGCCCGTTTTTCTCGTTTACCAGTACTTCTAATTGTTGTCGGATAGCCATATAATATATTTTTAGTGAAACGTATCTAAAAACTAACAAGCAGGAGGCGGCAGGGTTCAACAAGACCGCATAAATGATCGGGCCATCCGCAAAGGACTGGTCCACCAGCGAGGACTGGCTCAACGGGACGGACTGGCTCACCAGAAAGACTGAGGCTTCGGAAGGGACTGGCCCATCCGACAATAAAGAATATGACTATTGCCAGTGGAAATTTGATTGCCGGTCAGGAGATCAACCTGCCGATCTGCATAACCAGCAAAAATATGGCGGAAGCGAAGACCATCATCAGCACCAGGGTGAGGCCTATGCTGGCGGTTGTGCGCACAAGGCTGGTCAGGATGCCCCGGGTTTTGCCGCGGTAGAAGGCGTAATAAAACCAGTATATGATTGGGATATACAGCAAGCCCAGGTAATCCTGCAAGCCCGGGAATGCCAACACCAACAGGTTGGTCAGCATGGAGATCACCTGGATGAAGGAGAACAGAAACAGGCTGATGTAAAAGTGCTCCCCGATATTGTTCCCATGCTTGCGGTAGCCGGCATAAAAACCCATGGCGATAAAGGGGAACAAAACCAGTGCGATGATTGCGGGCGAATTGCTGACCATCTGCTGCAGCCAAACAGGAGCTGCTTCAAGCAGGCTGCTTACCTCGCCACCGGAAATCGAATTTTTAACCGCGAGAATGAGTTTGGTAAGGATCACCTGCAGGGTGGTGATGATCAGGAAGAACTGTAGGGGTCTCTGGTGCCTGGCCCGCTTCCCGTTGAGGTAATCCCGGGTCAGTGCGACCGGATTGCGGAGCAGTGAAACCAGGGTATGCAAAAAACCGCGGTCGAAGTTGCCGATCGATTGCGGAATGCCTTTGTAGATGTCGTGGCCAGTGATTCTGGCGACCTGACATGATTGTCCGCAATGCGGACAAAACGGGGTTTCGATCGTGTTATGGCAATTCAGGCACTGCATCTTAATCGATTTTTTTGGGCCCAAAAATACGATTATTACACATACAAATGTGGAAGATTTATTTGTGTTATCATGGGGTATTTATCTGTGGGCATTGACCTTATTTATGCAGATCCTTGGCCGGTATTCTCCCGATAGCTGTACCTTTGTGGTGTTTCTGCCGTCCGGTTTCGGCGGTGCTTGCCTTTCCGTTTCGGCGGTGCTTGCCTGTCCGGTCCGCCGGCGCTTAACATATTGTAAATGTTTGTATTCTAATGAACTGGACCCGCAAACAGTTTTCGATTCTGGCCATCGTGGCAATCACCTCGTATATGGGGACTTTCCTGATCTCTTCGGTGAATATTGCCTTGCCGTCGATCGAAAAGAGCTTTCAGATGGAGGCGGTGACTTTGA
>SLNU01000013.1 GCA_007132865.1 Bacteroidales bacterium
CCCATGGTAAGCGCCGCCAGGATCAACCCAATTGTAAATGCGCTTAGCACTATTCCCATATGCTGTCCTCCCTTTCGTTGGTGATGGCTGCAAACCAGCACGCCCCACGAATAAATGCACTTTCTCCCAGTCCGACTAACGGCCGGCTGTCTTCAACCAGGTGCAATAGCGCCAGCGGGGGTGGCCCGTTAAATAATTTCCCGGTAATTCCGTTCAGGGAGATGTTGCCTGACTCCAGTGGCTGGTAAGGAAATACCGCTGCATGTGCATGCATGTGAATGTTCGGGAAGAAGCCCGAAGCCGGAAGCAAAAGGGGACTTTTCCCATCCTGCCGCCTGGCTGCCAGTCCGACTACCAACGCCAACTGCCCCAAGTGCATACGTTCCCCGCAGAATGAAATCCACTCTTTGACCTCCGGAAAAGGGATGGCACGGTCTTCATTCAACAACCCGGGCGATCGGATCAAGCCCGCCCCTACGAGTCCGTCAACCTCTGCAAGCACCACAAAAGCCGTCATTGCCGATCCGGTTTCGGTCAGGGTCCTTTCGGCCAGTTCCCCAATTCCAAAACCGGTTTTATTCCCCTTTGGGGAAAAGCGGATCAGGTGGGACATGTTCCCTTTACAATGAAGAGCCTGAATGCACTGCAATGTAGGGATGTACTCCTTTTCTGCCAGCAGAAAGTCGGGTTTTTCCCCTTCGCGCGGTGGTTGACATACCACATTCCCCCCGACAGCCAGAAACTCTCCAAAATGCTGGTTGGCATCCTCTCCCGGCTGTTCAGGGGCTGCGATGCCCAGTGCAAAATCCGTTTGACCGAAGCGGATCCGGGCCATTTTGTGCTTGCTGACCGCTTGCCATGGCCGCCATCCTGCATGCACGGATAAGGTCATTGCAGATGCATCATTCAGCAGGTGTGTCTCATAAGCATCTGCTTCTGTGGATGGCTTCACGGCATCTGCAGCAGGCATGTCCTCTGGAAAAGCGCTTATCAGCCAGCTTTCGAATCCCGTCATGGTCAGCGTTTGCCGCACAAAGCTGTTCGCCTGGATGATCTGCAAGCTGCCATTGACGGCCATGACCGATTTGGTCACCTGTACAAGTGACCGGATGCCTGCCGAGCTCAGGTAAGACATGCCGGCTGCATCCAACAAAATATGGTGGTGTCCCTGTCTGATAAACTCCCGGAAAGTGGCTGAAAAGTGTTCGGCCCATGAGGCATCAAGTCTGCCGTTTACGTTGACCAGCAGATACCTGCCCCTTTCCTCGTGACTGAACTGCATCTTATTCTGTATTTGGACCTACTCTGAAAATATTTCTGCTCTTTCGTAAAGGGTGTCGGATAGCTTGATGCCGTATTTGCTGGCCAGCGTCGGATTGATGATCAGTTTAACTGTTTGTACATTGGAGAAGGGAATCCGGCCCGGGCTTTCCCCGTTCAGCACCCTGAGCGCCTTCACAGAGGCTTCAATCCCGGCCTGGTAATAGTCGCAGGCCACGGCAATGACTCCCCCTTCTTTCATCTGTGCGCTGTCAAATACATAAACGGGAATGTTGCTTTCGGAAGCCCTGCGTGCGATCAGCCCAAATCCCGGCCGCGTGAGGTTGTCGACCACCTGGGCCAGCACATCGATGCGCTGCCGAATCAGTTCGGATGCCGACTGTGGCACATCGGCACTTTGTGTCACCGGCAGGGCAATCAGCTCCATGCCGTATTCAGAGAGCGCTTCCGCAAACCAGTCCTTATACAGCACACTGTTGATCTCTGCAGGGGTAAAGAGCGTACCCACCCGCCTGGCATTCGGAAGGGTTTCCCTGATGACGGCTACCATCTGTGCGAAGTCTGAACGGGTGGTCACCCCAGTCACGTTTGGCAGATGGTCGGTTTCGCTTTTGCCGGCGCCCGCCTGCACCCCGTCACCAACCCCGGTAAACACGATGCGGGTATCGTCGCCCGCCTGCCGCAGGGCTGCCTGAAGGGCAGGGGTGGATATCACCAATAGCAGGTCCACCCGGTCAGTCCGAATATTGTTCATGATGCCTGACAGGGTGGACATATCCCCTTGGGCATTGTATACCCTCAGGTTATAATCCACTCCTTCCACCAGTCCTGCCTGCCGGAACCCGTCCAGCAAGCCCTCTTCGCAGCGCTCTGAGAACTCGTTTTCCTTGTAGTGGACCAGCCGCAGCCGCCACGGCACGCTCGCTTGTGATGTCTGCCCGGGCATCAGGGTTTCATGGACCGCGGTGGGTCTGACAGGCAGGGCGGCCGGGGAAATGCCGCCAATAACCTGTGCGGCCATTGCGCCGCATTCCCTGCCCCATTCGAAGTAGTTTTCCCCTATGGCGCCCGCAGCTCCCTGCGCAACCAGGTCTGTTTCCGTGGCATATACCGGGATCCCAGCACCCTGAGCCACCCTGATGATGGCAGGGAATCCGGTGGAGGTGGTATTGTCGGCAGATACCATGATGGCCTGGGCCCCGCGTTGTATCAGCGACTGGGTGGCCATGGGAAGTTCGCTTGTTCCGGATACGGTTGCCCCGATCACGCGGACCCCCTGCTGCTCGCCTGCCGCCTGCAGTTTCTCCACCGAGATCAGTGAATTCATCTCGGCCGCATCGTACACGATGCCCACGACCGAGAGGTCCCGGTTTTGGCTTCGGGCCATCTCCAGCAATTTGTCGAGCGGCGGATCGTCGTGGATTCCGCATATGTTTTCAGGGCGCTGTCCCTCTTGATAGATACCGAGCTTCACCGGGTCGCTGGCTACGGTGAACACAATGGGAATATCTTTCACCCGCCGGGCCACAGCAAGAAATGCGGGGGTGGTGACAGTAATGATCAGGTCAGGTTTTTCGCGGACCACTGCTTCAATGATCTGGGGTAGCTGGGCTATTTCACCCTGGGCAGACCAGGTTCTCATCACATAATCATCGCCGGAGTGTAAACCACTTTCCAGCAGCCCGATTCCTATTCCCTCCACGGCCTTGTCGAGCAAAGGATTTTCCACCAGGTTGATCAGGGCAATGTAGGCAATTTCGCTCTCCTGCTCGTCCAGCAAAGCCTGTATTGCATGATTGATTTGCCAGTTTACCCCCTGACGGGCAAGCACCTCCTGGTTGAGGCGGAACCTTTCGGGAACGACATTATCGATGCGGTAAGAAGCCGGATCGGCCCCCTCCAGAATTTCCACGGCCATGGCCGCCGTATACTCTCCGACAGTGAAATAATTTGCACCCAATCCGAAAAGTGCTCCTGCCAACGCATCCAGGTGGTCGTTTGTAAACACAGGAATGCCGGCCTGGCCGGCAACGCTTATGATCATATGGATGGATGCCATGGCCACCGTGTCGCCACCTACCCAGATTGCGTCCACGTGCTGCCCGGTGAGTGAGCGCACCGCCTCCGATACCTCATTGGTGTTTGCAGCGATGGCTTCCACAATTTCGATCCCCAGCTCTTCGCATATCAGGCGGGCTTCAATCATGCAGGCTTCAGAGCATTGCTCACCCGGATTCCACACAACCCCGACGCGGCGCAGCTTGGGGTTTAGCTCCCTGGCGAGGATAAAACTCTGCCTGACAGGCTGGAAAGTGCCAATGCCAACCATATATGGCGGATGTTCATGCGGTTCGGGTCCGCTGATCCCAACACCCGTGCCATAGGGATCAGTCACTGCACCAAAGACATGTAGCTTTTGGGTGGATCGGTTGGCAGTTGCAAAGGCCTGCAGGGCCAAGGTGCTTGAGGTGATCACCATGTCATATGGCCCGTTGGCCAGTTCGCGCGAAATGGTCGCTGCCGTGGCATAATCGCCGTGCGCATTGAAACGCTTGACATTGCTGCCGTCGGCTGCATAATACCCCCGTTCCTGGAGTCCGCTGATCACCCCTGCGACATGGGCGTCGAGCAGGGTGGTCGATGATATCTGCATGATGGCTATCCGCGGCAGATCTCCTCTGCTTTTTGGCGCACGGCTTTGCCGTTGCTGAAGATCCGACAGTAGCAACACGGCGGAAGCCGCAAAGATCAGGATAATTGCGAGCCAAAGGTCTTTGAGTATTTTCATGGTAATTCGGAACCAAATCTACGGCCCATCCTGCGGCGATGCATGTGCTAAAAGTAGGGATTTTTTAATTACCCCTCTTCTCAAACGTCTCTTGCTTGCTTTTCTTTATTCTTCGAAAAACAAGGTAGATGATGCCAATCACCGCAGCTAAAAAAAGCAGCACCTGTATGCCGATCAGAAATTTAAGAATTC
>SLNU01000007.1 GCA_007132865.1 Bacteroidales bacterium
CAAGCAGTTCCGGTTTTTTGTTTTTAAGCGCTGATATAATGGTGTCCTTGGAAGTCATGACAATGTGATTCACACAAATATACAAATCTTTCCAGTTCGTTAAAGCCCATCCGGGAATTCCTGCTCGATGGCATGTGGGTCCAATAAAAAAGGGCCATACCATTACAGTATAACCCTTTTATCTTTATATTTGGCTCCCCCTCCAGGACTTGAACCTGGGACCCTCTGATTAACAGTCAGATGCTCTAACCAACTGAGCTAAGGAGGAATGTTGCAAGCGCATAAATGCGTTTGAGCATGCAAAAGTAATGAATTTTTTTATTTCTCCAAATTGTTTTAAGGCTTTATATGTCAGCGGCCATACAAACCAACCAAGTGACGCCTAGGGCGGCCATACAAACCAATCAAAAGACGCCCAGGGCGGCCATTCAAACCGCACGCACGCGGCCAACAAAACTAAGTACATATCGGTTTCGGATCGGCAAGCCCGCGGTCACACATCAGTGGGAAATCCCGGCAATCACACATAAGCAAGCAATCCCGGAACCACACAACTTCCGGATTAGAAACCTGTAATTAAGGCTATTAGCCGGGGTCAGACTGAGTGATGCAGTCCTGCCCGCCCGCGCGATTGACAACGACGCACTGCCCGGACTGTTAAAAAAACCGAACTTGTGCCGCTGCGTGGCGTAAGTATCCAGAATTCACTATCTTTGCCTTAGTTTTACGTAAAAACCACAGGAACATCCTGTTTATCACGATTATATGAATGCCTTTTCACCCAGATCCGGGGCCTTTCGCCTGAGATCACTGCTATTTATACTTATTGTTCTTGCCGTCATTGGCGCCACGAATTTCACCTTCCAGTCTTATCAAGCCGGCAACCAGGCCCACGCCGGGGAGGTGACCGAAGAAACGCTACCCCCGCCGCTCTTCACCCAGGAGGAACTAGCTTTTTATGACGCCTCTTTCAGGGAACACCTGCAGCAAAGCCGCTTCAACGGCACGGCGCTGGTGGCTCGCAACGGCATTATAATTTACCAGGAGCATTTTGGTTATGCTGATTTTCGCAGCCAAACCGACCTCGACCTGGAAACTCCATTTCAGCTGGCAAGCATTACCAAAACATTTACGGCTGCCGCCATCCTGCTTTTACAGGAAGAGCGGATGCTGCACATCGATGACCCGGTGGCTGCACATATTGAGGGGTTCCCTTACCCGGACATGACCATCAGGCATTTTCTGAACCATACTTCAGGCATACAGAATTATATGTACATGGTCGAACGGTACTGGAAACAAGAGCACCCCCCCACCAACGAAGACGTCCTGAACCTTTTCATCCGGCATCAGCCAGGGAGAAATTTCCGTGCCGGTGCACGTTTTGGGTATTCCAACACCGGCTATGCTTTTCTGGCCCTCCTGGTCGAACGGGTTTCCGGCCTTCCGTTCCCGGAATTTGTGCACCAGCGAATCTTTGAGCCCCTGGGCATGAACAACACCTTTGTCTATAACCCGCACACCCAGCATCCGCTGGCAGCGACCAGTGCGCTTGGCTTCAGGGCCGGACGCAGGTCCTTCATTGCCAATGAGGATGTAGTGCACGACGGGGTGTTTGGCGACAAGGGCATCTACTCCACCGTGATTGACCTTTTCATCTGGGACCGGTCCATTTGTGAAGGCAAGCTTCTGTCTGAGGAGAAATGGGCACAAGCCTTCGAGCCGGCCACGCTTCAGAACGGAAGAGAGGTGAGCTACGGACAGGGCTGGCGACTGCAAAGCTTTCTTGACAGAAGGGTGGTCCACCACCCGGGACGCTGGAACGGTTTCCGGACATCCTTTAAGCGCTTTGTCGATGACGACGCCACGCTAATCCTTTTAAGCAACAACAGCCGCGACATTAATCCCATAATAAACGGGATGCAAAACATCCTGTTTCACAAGGAAATCCAGATGCTGGCAGAACAGCCGGTCGATGACGAACAGACCGACGAACAACAAATTGGCGGTGACCTGGATCCTTCCTTAAATTAAGAACACGCAATGGGGGCAGGTTAATCGTGCCTTCTAAACAAAGCAATGGAAATCAAAATTGTAAATCAGTCGGATAATCCCTTGCCGGCTTATGAGACCGCTTTTTCAGCGGGCATGGACCTTCGTGCTTCGCTTGAAAGACCAGTAATCATCAAGCCGATGGAGCGAGCACTCATAGGAACGGGCCTGTTCATTGAACTGCTGGCCGGGTTTGAGGCGCAGGTGAGACCCAGAAGCGGACTTGCAGCAAAAAAGGGGATTACGGTTCTGAACAGCCCGGGTACGATCGATGCGGATTACCGTGGTGAGATCAAGGTGATCCTCGTCAACCTATCTAATGAGGACTACGAGGTCCAAAGCGGCGACCGGATCGCCCAGATGATCATCTCACGTCACGAACGGGCCGTGCTGAAGGAAACAACAAGCCTGAACGAAACTGCCAGGGGCGGAGGCGGATTTGGGCATACCGGCACAAAATAATTACCTTTGGGGTAAACGCCATCCAGCCGAAACAAAAACCATCCGACAAAAAAAATCAGGCACGGCTTTTGCCGCAAGAACAGTGACCAAAATATTCCGAATGACCAAATTCATTTACATCGCAAAATGGGCGGCTGTCAGAGCGGCTCTGGTGCTGTTGCTTGCACTTGCATCCACGGCCTGCAGCGCTGGCCGGCAACAGCTAGCCACCCCCGAACCGAAACAAGAACAGCGCGAAGTCAGCGAGATGGACCGCCTGCGCAGCACCGCCTTGCTTATTGATGCTTCGCGCCAGAAGACCTTGGGCAACTGGCCCCAGGCAGCCGTATTGTACGACCAAGCCATTGCGGCCGACCCGGAGAACGATGCGGCACACTACGAGCTGGCGAAGATCCACGCCATGCAAGGGGCGTTTGGGGATGCCCTTGAATATGCCGAAAAAGCTGCGGGGATGAGTCCGCAGAACCACCACTACCAGATCGTGCTGGCCGACATCCACATTCTGAACGACAATCTGCCCGAGGCCATCCGCATCTATGAGACGCTTTTGAACGACCAGCCCGAGAATATCGACTTTGCTTTTAACCTGGCCTCGGCCTACCTCTACAATGAACAGCCAGGAGGGGCCCTGGCAATGTACAATCATATTGAAAGCCTGATCGGATTCTCTGAGGAGATTTCCATCCAGAAACAAAAAATCCTGGTGTCTCAAGGTCGGTTTGAAGAAGCCATTGAGGAGGCCAAAAAGATGATTTCTTTTTTTCCGGAAGAACTGCTCTATTACGAACTGCTGGGTGAACTGTACCGGGAAACCGGACAGATGGAAGAAGCACGTGCGCTTTACGAAAACATGCTCGAAATCGAGCCAGGCAATCCGATGGCGCTTCTGCTGATGGCCGATTACTATCAGGACCGCGGTGAGCGGGAAAAGGCCTTCGAGTCGCTGTTGGCCGCTTTTCAAAGCCCTGAACTCGGACTCGAGGGAAAAGGCCGCATCGTCTACAGCTTTTTTGTCATGTCTGAGAACGACCCGGTGTACCTGGAACAGGCGCTGGCCCTCTGCGAGATCATGATAGAACAACACCCTGACGACCCGGAATCCCATTTAATCTATGGCGACTTCCTGAACCGGGAGGAACGCTTTGAGGAGGCCCGGGAGGTATATCTGAAGGCCGCCCGGCTTGACCCCTCCAAGGTGGAGGTCTGGCAGCAGGTACTAAGCCTCGACACCCGCCTGGGCGACTATGAAGGCTTGCTGAAGCACTCAGAAATGGCCCTGGAGTACTTTTTTGAGTATCCGCTGATCTTTTTATTCAACGGGCTGGCTCACCTGCAATTAAAAAGCTACGAGGATGCAGCTTCCTCTTTTGAGTACGCTTTAATGCTTTCATTGTCGGATGAAGGCCTACAAGAAGACCTGTATTCCCTGCTAGGCGACACCTACCACTTCCTCGACGACAACCGTCGGTCAGACCAGTATTATGAGAAGGCACTGGAGATAAATCCGGAAAATGCCACGGCCCTGAACAATTACAGCTATCATCTGGCCGTTAGAAAAGAGCGGCTCGATGAAGCCGAGCGCATGTCAAGAAAGGCCAATGAGCTGGAGGCTGATAATTCAGCTTTCCTCGACACTTACGGCTGGGTTCTCTACCAGAAAGGGCGTTATGAAGAAGCCAGACAGTGGATCGGCCGCTCCCTGGAGGCTGCCGATGAGCCCAGTCCGGCTGTGCTTGAGCACTACG
>SLNU01000254.1 GCA_007132865.1 Bacteroidales bacterium
CCCCCCGGCAGTGGCCGGGGCACGGCCTTCAAAGGCATCCGACGACAATGTGCGGATATGGGTCTCGAGAGTCGGACTGAAGTCTTCTACCTGGGCAGGTTCGACCTGGCAGGAGGAGAGGCTTATTAAAAGGATGCCTGTAAAGATGCATGCGGGCAGGCCTGGGAAAAAGATTTTCATTTCGGATCAATGGTTTGACAGGACTGATTAATTACATAGGTTACTAGAAGGGAACAAGGCAGGGACCGACAGGTTCAATTGTGCCAGTTTTTTTTATTGTTGAAGGTGCATGAGAATTAATATCTATATTTGTTAGTAAGACCCCTTCTGGAAATGGGAAAACGACATATCTTCCGTTATATTTTGCCGGGCATCCTGGCGCTGTTGCTGGTGCTGGCAGGGGGGTATGCCGCCATCAGGTGGCAGGTGAGGCTGAACGGAATAGCCATCAAGGGGGAGATGGTGCGGCAGGCCGCTGGTCTTGCATCTGCTGTGCATCCCTCCCTGGTCAAGCAACTCCGGTTCGATGAGTCGGACCTGCATAATCCTGCCTTTCTTCGCATCAGGGAGCAAATGAAGTCTTACGCAGACTTGTTGCCTGACGTGAATATTTACAGCATGAAGCTGGTGGACGACCTGCTGGTATTTGGTCCCGAGAACCTGCCTGAAGGCCATCCCTTGTCCAGCCGTCCCGGCACGACATACCCGGTTTCTGAAAGTGTGCTGGAGGCTTACCTGGATGGCTTTCCGGTGGCCCTGGGGCCGTTCACCGATGCTTACGGGGAATATGTATCTGCACTGGCCCCGGTTTTTGACACACGTACCAATCAGGTCTTGATGATGGTCGGGATGGACATGCCTGCCTCCCGGTTTGAGGCCCTTAGCAGGGCCCATATTTTGCTGCCTGCCTTGTTCACGGGCCTGGGGGTGCTGATCGTGCTGACCTGGGTGCTAAGCCTTACCATCCGATATATCATCCAGGCCGGACGAAGAAAAAAGTTCCGCCACCTGGAAACGGTTCTGGTGGGGATTACCCTGGTGTATTGTTCATTGGTGGCGGCCAACTATGCTTCCTTTGCCGAAAGGAAATTTCAATTTGAGGTGTTTGATGGCCGGAGTGCCTCGATACACCGGGAATTTGTCACCGAGCTTTTCGGGGTGTCCCGGAACCTGGCTTCCGTGGGCCGGTTCATTGAAAGCTCCGAGCTGGTTGAGAAAGATGAATTTATTGATTTTGTGCAGCCGATCCTGGAATATGCGCCCATCCACTCCATTGGTATGGGCCGGGTACTTGCCGGAGATTACCCGGTCAAACATGTCCTGCCGGAGGCGGAAAGCGAAGGCTATGTCGGACTGGACCTGATGTATGATCCAGTCATGGGTCCCCTGCTGGCCGAGGTGATTCGTAATCAGGCAGAAAAAAGTATCTACCTGAATAGGGGGCAGACCGCAGACAGCTCTGGCTTGTTTATCCGCATGTTCTTCCCCGTTGGCAGTGGGACTCCGGATGCCGTGCAGGATCCTCCTGCCGAGCGCATGCGAGACCGGCCGGGTTATGTGTTTGCAGATGTATATCTCCCGAAGGTTATGCAGAATGCCTTGTTCAGGCAGGTGTTTGAGGAACCTTACTTTCACGTCAGGGTGTTCGATGCCCATGCCCCTGAGCTGCAGCTTACGGCCGGGTATTCCGGGCCATCCGTTTCCGGGGATATTGGGTTCTCCTGGCTGACGCATGCCGGCAGACTGCAGCAGGCGGCCTCATCCTTCCCGGTCTTTGCGTTTGGTAAGAACCTGGTGATGGTAATTGCCCCGGGACCGGCTTTCCTGAAATCCGTCCCGGCCACCCGCTTCTGGATGGTGTTCGGCATCGGGCTGTTCCTGACCACGGCGTTTACGCTGCTCATATGGTTCGGGGTAAACCACAAGGCCTTTCTGGAACAGCTGGTCACTGACCGCACCAGGGAGCTGGACGAAAGGATCAAGGAGTTGTCATGCCTGCAGCGGGTGGCAAAGGACCTGCAGGCGATGGATTCCGTGGAGCTTGTCTGTGAGCGCATCCTGATTCACCTGAGACAGGCATTTGAGGATCCCTCCCGGGTGTTTCCCTCCATCGAGCTCGACGGCATCCTGCATGCCCTGGTCGAGGAGCCGGAGAACCCGGATCACCTGATTCGGTCTGATCTATTGGTATCCGGCCGGGAAAGGGGCTGGCTGCGCATCGCCTTGCTTGGCACGCCGGCTTTTCTGAAGGAAGAACACGTACTGGCAGACCAGGTAAGCCATGCCTTAAGCCTATGGCTTGAAAGGAAGGAGAGCGTGGCCGGACTGCAGAACGCACTGGCCTGGCAGGAAGCCATATTTGAGGGTTCCCGGGACGCGGTCTTTATTTCTGACGTGCATTCCAGGTTTGTATCGGTTAATACCTCCGCCTGCCTGCTGACCGGTTACAGCCGGGAAGAGCTGCTGGCCATGCGGATACAGGATCTGCATGAGGATGTGGACCTGAACGCTTACCATACATATCACCAAAAGATTATTGGGGGTGAGCAAATCATTACCGAAGCCAGGATCCGGCGCAAGGACGGGAAGAAAGTGGTCACCTCATTTAACAACCAGCGGATCATTATAGAGGGGAGCACTTATATGCATTCCTCCGCTCGCGACATTACAGCAAGCAAACAAGCCGAAATGGAGCTGGTTCGGGCAAAGGAGCGGGCAGAGGAAAGCGACCGCCTGAAAACGGCCTTCCTGAACAACCTCTCACACGAGGTACGTACTCCGCTGAATGCCATTGTGGGGTTTTCCGATGTACTGGACCTGGATACCGAAGGAGAATCCGCGGGTAGAATACAGCACCTTACCGGGATCATCCGTAACAGCTCACAGCAGCTGCTTTCGATCATCGATGACATCATCAATATCTCCACGCTGGAAGCCGGTCTTCAGAAGGCTTATGAAACCCGGACCGACATCCGGGAACTGATACAGGCTGTGTATGACCAGTACACAATGCCTGCCTCCAGGAAGGACCTTCGTTTTTCCATAGACCGGCTCCCCGCCCAAAAAGACAGCCATGTGCTCACAGACAAAACCAAGGTGCAACAGATCCTGGGAAACCTGGTGGGCAATGCCCTCAAGTTCACTGAGACCGGGCGGGTGGCCATCGAATGTGTAATGAAAGACGGCTTTTTGAGGTTTTCCGTGACAGATACGGGCATCGGGATCGACCCGGTTCACCGGGACCAGGTCTTTGAACGCTTCCGGCAGGTGGAGACCGAACATGCCCGGCTGAAGGGCGGACTTGGGCTGGGTCTTTCCATTTCCAGGGCTTTTGTGGAACTTCTGGGCGGAAAAATATGGTATGAGTCGGAAAAGGGGAGTGGCAGCAGCTTCTTTTTCACGATCCCCTTTAAGCCACTGACCGCCCCGGTACCCCCTAAAGCTGAGTTGGATTCATTCCGCCTTGCAGGGTCCGGGACCATCCTGGTGGCCGAAGATGAGGAACATAATTTCGAGTTGATCAGGGAGTTTTTGGACGGCTCTGGCCTTCGCATCTTGCATGCCCGAAACGGCAAGGAAGCCTTGGAGATATTCAAAAAGGAAAAGGACATCGCCCTGGTGGTTATGGACATCAAGATGCCGGTCATGGGGGGCTTTGAAGCCACGGCTGCCATCAAGGCAATCCGGCCAGGGGTTCCGGTAATCGCCGTTACAGCCTATGCCCAGTCGGGGGATCGCAAAAAGGCATTGGAGGCGGGTTGCGACGATTATTTATCCAAACCCCTCACCAGGAAAGGCTTCTTAAGCAAGCTCAGGTCTTTCCTTGAAAGGAATTGACGGCAGTAGCATTCCAAAAAATCCAGACAACCAAGATGCCCGTCAAGGCTGCAGCCACCAGGGCAACCACGGCAATGGAGGGTACATCTGCCTGCCTTTTAATGGCGATGCCTGCCAGTGCCCACACCACTGCCAGTCCGATAAACGGGTTTTGAAAGCGATACGTGGCAAGGGCGGTGATCGTCGCACCGGTCAGTACCAAGGCGATGGCCCAGCCTTCTTCCGGAATTCCCCAACCGCCCCAGTTGTAATGGACCAGCAAGGCCGTCGCATTGGCGATGGTTGCAATGCAGATCCATCCGAGGTAAATCCCGAAGGCAGCCCTGGTCCATACGGCAGGGAAGGTCTTCAGCTGCATATTGATCAGGATCAG
>SLNU01000270.1 GCA_007132865.1 Bacteroidales bacterium
AAGGGTCTGGTCCTGGAAATATTCCTTGAACTGCATTGTCACATTCTTCACGAGTCCGCCCATCAGGCATTTATTGAACGGGCATACCTGTTTGTCGAGGGGACATTCCGGGGTATCTATCCTACCCTCAATGGCTTCATAGATCTCCAGGATGGTGATCTCGGAAGGTTTTTTGTGCAGAACGAATCCGCCATTCGGACCGCGTACGGAGCGTAGAAAATTATGCTTCACCAGGGTCTGGAGTACTTTCGCCAGGTGGTTTCGGGAGGCCCCCATTCTTTCAGCCAGGGTGTTGACATTGATATGTGCGTCAGACTGTGCAATCAGCACCATGGAATGCAGTCCGAGGGACGCAGCTTCCGACATTTGTACCAGTTTTGCCATCTTAAAAGACCATTTTCTGCACCCGGATACCATCCACCTGAAGAAGCTCGTTCTCCAGCCGTATGCACTCATGGACATCACCCATCAGTTCCAGCAGGATCAGTCCGCACTCACCGCAGTTCTCCTGCTCCAGTTCGTTCAGGCCCAGCCGGGTCTTGATGCTGCAGCCGTATTTGGTAAAGATCTCCTGGACCCTCAGGGAAGCCTTGCCGGGCTCCCTTACCAAAACCCCCAAAATTCTTATCTCTGACATTCCGTATGACTTTTATTGGTGAGCAAACTGCATTTTCTGGATTTCTACGCCTCCGATATCCGACAATTCCTTTTCCAGCATGGCCCAGGACGCCGGTTCTCCATGCAATACCAACAAGATGGTCCCCACCCTGCTGCAAACATTTTCAGAAAGTTCGTGAAAGCCCAGGCGCGTCCTGATCACTTTGGCGTGCCTGGACAATACTTTCTGGGTCAGACCAGCCTCCTTGATTCGGTCATACACCAGAATGCCCATAATCATCGTCTTTTGCATAGCCTAAATTTAAAAGTATAAATCCCTTTTCCCCTGCCTGATCTGCAGGATCTTTTCGGTAAGCCGGTCCGTTTTCTGATGTTTGCCCAGTTCCTCGACCTTGTCGTCGATCAGCTTGTATCCTGCCGCTTTTGTATCTTCCGGGGCATAGTCTTCCAGGTATTCAGCCAGCGTCAGTAACGCATTGGGCGAGCAATACCTTTTGATGAAACCGGGCACGGAGAACTCCATGAAGTGCTCCCCGGTCCTTCCCAGTCGGTAGCAGGCCGTGCAGAAAGAAGGGATGTAGCCTGAGCGGATCAGTTCATCCATGATCTCGTTTAAGGAACGGGTATCATTGATCTGAAACTGCTCCATGCTAAGGTCCTGTTCTTCCTTTTTGGCCTTGGAGTAACCCCCGAGCTCCAGGTTGGTTCCCCCGTCAATCTGGGAAACCCCGAAACGAAGCACCTGTGTACGCGTATGGGCAGGCTCCCGGGCCGTCAGGATCAGTCCCGTGTAAGGTACCGCAAGGCGCAGAATGGCGACCAGTCTGACAAACTCCTCGTCCTTTACGATATGGGTTTTGTCGATATCCAGTGACAAGGCATTTTGTATGCGCGGAAATGAAATTGTATGCGGACCCACGCGGTAAACCGCCTCGAAGTGGTTTACATGCCGGACCAGTCCCATGACCTCAAAGCGCCAGTCGTACAATCCAAAAAGGGCGCCGATCCCCACATCATCGATCCCGGCTTCCTGGGCACGGTCGAGTGCTGTGAGGCGCCACTCATAATTGCGTTTTACCCCTCCCAGGTGCACCCGGGCATAAGTGGGCTCATGGTATGTTTCCTGGAATATCTGGAAAGTTCCGATGCCTGCATCCTTAATGGTCCGGAACCCAGGTATATCGAAAGGGGCGGCATTTATATTCACCCGGCGGATCTCTCCGCTCCCGTGTTTCACGCCGTATACGATCCGTACCGTTTCGGCAATAAATTCAGCGGAATACTTCGGATGTTCCCCATACACAAGAATCAGGCGCTTGTGCCCCTGATCAATCAAAGCCTTTGTTTCGGTTATAAGCTCATTATCGCTTAGCGTCAATCGTTTAACTCCCTTGTTGCTGGACCTGAATCCGCAGTACTGGCAATTGTTTGTACACAGATCCCCGACATACAGGGGAGCGAACAGCACGATACGCTCACCGTAAACCTTCTCCTTCAATGTCCGGGCTCCTTCCTTGATCTCCTCGACAAGATCAGGGTCTGTTGCATTGATCAGCACGGCGGTCTCTTCCAGCGAGAGCCGTTTTTTTTCAAGCGAAGCCTGTATGACATCCCGGACCCGCTGCTTATCCGGTTTTACGGAATTCAGGTAATCCCAGATCTCATCCGGGTCGATAAAGGGTTTCATTCGTTGATCCCTGATACGGTATTGTTCGGGATGGTAGATCATTGTACGGGCAATTTTCCCACAAAATTAGTCAATCTTTTTCAGAGAGTCCGCCAAATTCAGCGAAAAAAGCAATGAAAGGTTTAAATGTCTGAAATACCTAATTGGCGATCTCCACCTTCAGTCCGTCATGCGCCAGGAAAACATTTACAGGTAGAATTTTTTGTATCGCCTCATACCGTCCCATAAAGTGGCTCAGGTGGGTAATGTAGGCCTCACCGGGATTGATCTCGGAGATCTGTTCGAGTGCCTCCTCCAGTGAAAAATGGGAAATGTGCTTTGACTTCCTGAGTGCATTAATAACCAGAACCTTTACCCCTGACAGCTTGTATTTTTCCTCCTGTGGGATATGGCTGGCATCGGTAATATATGCAAAATTGCCAATACGAAAACCAAACACCTCCAGCTTATTGTGCATTACCAGAACAGGTTCAATCTCCAGTCCCTGAATCTGGAAAGGTTTGTTCTCTATCGTGATAAAGTTCAGTTGCGGCGCACCGAAAAAACGTTTTTCATGCAGGATGTAGGGAAATTCCTTGTTGATGGCCTCAACGACTTCTTTACCTGCATATACGTCAACCGTCTTATTCAACACATAGTTGAATGCCCTCACATCATCCAGGCCTGCGATATGGTCCCTGTGTCCATGGGTGAATACGATGGCTGAGATATCATCGACTTTTTCCCGGATCATCTGGTATCTGAAATCCGGACCGCAATCGATGATCACTCGCAGGCCACCGATTTCTACCATTGCTGATGTACGCAAGCGGTGATCCCGTTTGTCTTTGCTGGTACAGACCTCGCAGTCGCAGGCCACTACCGGCACCCCGGTCGACGTTCCGGTTCCCAAAAATGTCAGGGTCATGGACTGTAGGTTCTTCATTCTCCCGCAAATTATCAGTAAATCAGGTCCTCAACCATTTCCCTGGCCCGTTCAAGCAAGCCAGCATGCCAGTGTTCCCCGGAAATCCCTTCGGCCACTTTTTTGTAAAAATAAAGGGTGGCGGTTTTTCCCTCCAGTTCCGGTGGTTCATACAGGGGATGGGTCTCCACCCTGGCTTCTCCGTTTCCAGTATCCATGACCAGGCTCATTGATTTTTTCCAGTCGGATCCGATCAGCAGATTTGTGGCGTAAATCCCTGACGGGGGGATAAGCTTTTCCTCTTCTTCGATGCGGATGCCTATGGTTGGAAAATCAAGCACTGCCAGGGCCGGTTGATTCACTTCGAGTTGGCCTGCAATGATGTATTGATGATCAAGATAGGCATTGGCCCTTTGAATGTTTCCTTCCTTAAGGGCTTTACGTATCTTGGTCGAGCTTACTGTTTCATTCTCAATATCTTTCAACGGGATCTCCTCTACCCTGAAATCCAGTTCCTGCCCCAGTGCATGCAGATAAGAATAATCCCCCTGCCGGTTGTGTCCGAAATGGTGGTTATGCCCGATGACCACCACCCGGGCCTGGAGCTGCCCGATCAGGATCTGCTTAACAAAATCATGGGAACTTGTTTTGGAAAATTCGAGCGAAAAGGGAATCACGACCAGGTTATCAAGTCCGGCTTTCCTTAAAAGCTCTTCCTTTTCGGGCTGTGAGTTAATCAGTTTCAGGTCTTTCTGCTCCGGGTAGAGGACTTTCCTGGGATGCGGGTAAAAAGTGATCAGTACCGACTCCCCCCCGATATCCCGCGCGATCTGGTTCAGGCGGTCAATGATGATCTTGTGCCCGATATGGACACCATCAAACGAACCTGTGGTCACCACGGCATTTTGTATTTTTCCTGTGGCTTCTGCTATGCTGTTAAAAACCTTCATATTTGTCTTATTATTTTTCCTTGACCAGGAAGGCCAGTTTTTCAAGAGAGGTTACGATATCGTATTCCTCAAGAAATACGTGATCTGGAAGCGATAATGGTACAGAGGTATAGTTCAGGATGCCCTTGATGCCTGATTCGGCCAGCATTCGTGCCACTTCATGGGTGGCTTCAGGTGCCACGGTAAGTATGGCAATGCCAATGTTTTCGGCCGGGATTACCTCTTTAAACTTGCTGATATGGTAGCAGGGCACTCCTGCAATGATGCGATCGGTCTTTTGAAGGTCGTTGTCAAATGCTGCCGCAATGCTGAGCTTTTCCCGCTTGCCGGTGAAATAGCTGGTGATTGCCCTTCCAAGGTTCCCCATTCCGACAATGGCAATCCGCTGGCCCTGGTCGCTATCTATGATCATCCCGATCAGGGCCACCAGGTCTTTTATGACATAGCCCTTGCTCTGGCTACCGCTGTATCCGATCAGCATGAGGTCCCGCCTGACCTGAACCGGGGTAAGGTTCATCATTCTGGCCAGCTCATGGGAATAAACATTGGCCTTGCCTTCCGCAATGCTGTTGAACAGGATCCGGCGATACTGGCTCAACCGCTCCACCGTCTTGCCCGGCAATTCATAGGTGTTTTTTCTCTTACTCATCCTAAGTGCTTATCTGCTTTGAATTCATTTCGAAAATATGACCATAAAGCTGCTCCCTTTGCCCGGGTTACTCTCTACCCGGATCTCAGCCTGGTAAAGCTCCAGAATCTTTTTAACAATCGACAAGCCCAAACCGCTGCCGCTGATGTTTTTGGTCTCTTCACTGCGGATCCTTACAAAGTCCCCGAAAAGCTTTTCCTGGTCCTCTTTTTTCATTCCGATGCCGGTGTCTTCCACTTCTATGGTCAGACTTTTTTCCTCACTGCGCAGGTTTACATCCACCCTTCCCCCTTTAATATTGTATTTTATTGCATTGGATATCAAATTGTTGAGAACGATCTCCATCTCCTGGCGGTCGGCCTCAAATTCAATTTTTTTGCTGCAGTTCAGGTATACATCCACATCTTTCTGTATGGATAGCGGCTGAAAGGAATCGATACACTGCTGGGCCACTTCGCAAAGCAACAGAGATTCTATGGTTCTGGATTTTTTTCCGGATTCGATCCGGGTAAAGTCGAGCATGTCCAGAATCAGGTTGCGCATTCCCTGTATGCGAAATAGCGTCCGGTCGATCATTTCCATATAGTCCTGGATATTTTCCCCGGATTTTTTTTCCTGCATCATCCTTAGGTAGCCTTCCACGGCATTCAACGGTGATTTCAGCTCATGAGAAAGAACGGAAAGAAACTGAAAGCGGATCTGTTTTCCTTCGGTTCTCAGCTGGGTGGTCATCCTTCTGAGAAACAATTGTTTGGTAATGGTCTCAATGGATGCGCGAAGCTCTTTCGGAGTAAAGGGTTTTGGCACGAAATCGTAAGCTCCCTTGCGGGTTGCTTTGACCGCAAGATCCAGGGAGGCATAGGAGGTGATCATGACCACCACGATGTCCATCTCCTTCTTGTTGATGTATTCCAGCACCTCGATCCCCTGTATTCCGGGCAATTTATTGTCCAGCAGTACTATGTCCAAATGCCTGGAATCCAGTATCTCTATGGCCTCTTCCCCGGTTTCGGCCATCACCACATCAAAATCAAAGTCCTCATCCATGAAAGGATAGCTCACCGAAAAATTCTCCAGTATCCTCAATACCCCGCTCCTTATTCCGGGCTCATCATCCACCACCAACAAACTGAGTTTGCCCATGCCTAAAGCTTTAGAAGTTTGTTAATCTCCCTGTGCAGCTGATCCTTGCGGATGCCCTTGTCTAAAAACAGTTCCGCCTTGACCCAGTCTTGTTCTTCCTGGCTGGTCACATCAAAAATCATCCCTGTTTCAGCTGTAACTGCCGAGGCAATGATGATCGGCACATCCGGATACCTGGATTTGATCTTATGGCAAAGAATAAAGCCTGTATCCTGGCTTTCCATCATCAGGTCGAGTATGGCCAGATGGGGTTTTGTCCTTTCGATGATTGACTCCGCTTCCTTCTGCGTATCTGCAGTGATAACCTCAAAGCCCATGTCCTGAACCGATGATTTAAGCTGGAACAGATAATCCAGGTCGTCATCCACAATCAGGATCGTTTTTTTTTCTTTCTTCAGCATGGCTGTATCGTTTTATTTCGTTTCATCAGTCTCCTTCATTGCTTCGGCCAGTTTCCTGGGCAGGGAGACCCAGAAACTGGTGCCCGTCTGTCCCAGGTTCGGATCGTCGTTCGATTCCACTTTGATGTTTCCCCTGTGCATTTTCACAATGCCGTATATGATCGGCAGGCCCAATCCGGTTCCCTGGCCTTCCAGTTTTGTGGTAAAGAACGGCTCGAACATTTTGTCCAGGTTCTCTTTTGAAATGCCGGTACCGGTATCCCGGATCTCAAACATCACCTCCTTCCCCCCCTGTTGGTCAGAGACAATGATCGTCAGAAATCCTCCCTTGGGCATGGCATCCACCGAATTCTTCAACAGGTTGGAGAACACCTGAACCATCTGGTCGTGGTCGCATTCGATGATGTGGTTCTGGGTCTTCACCTGTATGCTTAGATCGACATTCCTGGGCAGCACGAAGGTTTTCAGGCTGTCCTTAATTAGTTTGTTCACCGGAACCTCATTGATGGTCAGCTTGCTCTTCCTGGCAAAATTCAGAAGTCCGCCTACAATCTTTTTGCAGCGGTCAGCCTGCTCCACAATCAGCCTGAGGTCCTTGTACACAGGCGAAGAAGGGTCCACCTCATCCAGCAGGATATGGCTGTACATGATGACCACACCCAGTGGGTTATTGACCTCGTGCGCGATGCCTGCAGCCAACTGGCCCATGGATGCGAGTTTCTCGCTTTGCTTAAGGGCTGCCTGGGTAGATTCAAGCTTTTTATTGGAAACATCCAGCTCCCGTATATATTCGTGAAGTCTGTCGATGGTATACGGCAGGCACATTTCCGTTTCGGCAATGCCCTTGAGCATGGCTGCAGCATGCTCATAACAGGTATCATAGCCACAAGCTCCGCAATTCAGCTCGTCCTCCGGAACTTTTTTTCCGAGCTCCCTTAATACCTTTTGTATTTCTTCCGGTTTTGGGGGGTTGGGGAAGCGCTGGTCGTCGGCCTCGAAATACCTGCCAAAGTTTAACTTCAGGTAGGTTTCCAGATCTTTCTTCCATTGTTCCATGTCCAATTCATCCGATTTGCGCTTGGCAAAATTTGAGATATTCTTTCGCTTATGGAAGAACTGGTATTTGTGGCTCATTCCGGGACCGTTAATGCAGCCGTTGCAGCAAAGCAGGTCAAACATCTTGGCCTCCAGGTAACCCTCCTCAAACTCCTTGAGCACCTCGATGATTTCATGGCGCCCCTCAGCGACAATGATCTCTCCCTTAATAAAATCCTCTTCCAGGTCTACCGTCTGCAACATGCCTCCACTGATCGGGAATACGGAACCCTTTCCGGCCACCGGCGGATCAAACATGGCCGGCTCCACATTCTTTTCGGTCACCCCTTTTTCGGCAAACATCCTGCGAAGCTCCACAAAGGAAATGACTTCATCAATCAGGCTGTTGAACTGCTTGTTTGAAGCCTCGACTTTTTTGGCGATACATGGACCGATAAACACGACCTTCAGCTGGGCCCCATGCAGTTTTTTTAGCACCTGTGCAGTGGCGATCATCGGTGAGACCAATGGCGCCAGGGAGCCGATAATCTGTGGATGGTGCTTCTCAACGTAACTGACAATGGCCGGACAGCTCGTGGAAATGTATGGCTTGTCAGACTTCTCCTGAAGCAGCTCTTTGTATTTATTGGCGATAAGCTCCGCCCCAAAAGCCACTTCATTCACATAGTCAAACCCCAGCGCCTTGATCATTCCGACAAAATTATGGTAGTCGGATATATCGGTAAACTCACCAGCTATACTTGGCGCAACGATCGCCGCCACCTTTTCCTGCGAGTTCAACAGCTTCCTTACCTTGTCAATGGAAAACGCAAACATTTTCGCGTCCCGGTTGCAGACACGGATGCAATTCCCGCATGCGATGCATCTTTCCGGCATGATCTCTGCCTGTCCGTTCACAATGCGTATGGCCTTGGCAGGGCATTCCCTGACGCAGGTATAGCAAACCTTACACCTGTCCTTGACCGTATATATGATGGCATCTGAGTGCTTACCCATTCTTCTTTTGAATTTTTTTTCTCACCAGGTGCTCCCGTTCTTCCCTGAGCTTTCCTTTCCCGAGCCAGGAACCCGCAAGCGAATTGGCCCCGGCCACCATATCCGTTGAAAGTCTTTCCATTTCCTGGCAAATCTTTTTCCGGTTCCGGGGCTTGTCCGGATGCCTGCTGATCGGCTGTCCCCCACCCCCGGCGCAGCCACCCGGGCATCCCATCACTTCCACGTAATGAATATCGGTACGGCCTTCCTTCAAAATATTTTCAATAAATGCATCCGCCTCCGCAATTCCACTGACCCATGCGAAGCCTATGGTGTCTTTTCCGATCTTTACCCTGGATTCCCTTTTGCCGGCGAAGTTCTTTGGAATATTAAATTTGAAAGGTTCCTCCGGATCTCCTGACAGGCGATGCAGTTCGGCGGCCACAGCTTCTGCCTTCCCACCCGTATATCCAAGTTTCCAGGAGGCGGCAGATCCTGGTCCGAAGGGTTGGTCAGCCGGCTCACCCTCTATGCTGGCAAGATCCAGTCCATGGGTTCGTATCATCCTGAGAAACTCCCTTATCGTAAGCACAGCATCCACCTCTGCAATTCCCTTATGGGTGGTTTCCTCCCTGGAGGCTTCAAATTTCTTTCCCACGCAAGGCATTACAGTCACATGGAACAGGTCTTCCGGATTCACGCCATCAATGCCTTCTGCCTTCAGCATGGCCCCGAACAGTTGTTGGGGAGACCTTGCCTCAGCCATGCCCGGCAACCACTCTGGCCGGAACGATTCCACATAGCGGACCCAGGCAGGGCAGCAGGATGAAAAAAGCGGGAGCCGGCCGCCTTCCGCAAGCATGTCTTTGAGCTTGCCGGCCTCGGCCATCACATTCACATCGCAACCGAAGCCAAGTCCGAAAACCTTGTCAGCACCGCATTTTTTAAGCGCAGATACAATATTGTCTCCCAGCCCCTTATGCGGCTTAATCCCGAAATGCTCTGCCACAGAGGCAATGACCGAAGGAGAGACAGAAAAAACCACTTTTTTACGGGGATTTTCGAGGGCGGCCTGCACCTTTTCCAGGTGCGAAATATCGAGCAGGGCGGCAGTCGGACAAACCATAATGCATTGTCCGCAGTTGATGCAACTGGTCACATTCAGCCCCTGGTGAAAGGCAGAGTTCACACTGGTGGTATTGCCCCGGGATATAAAGTCTATGGCAGTAACCAGCTGGATCTCCTCGCACATGCGGACACAGCGCGCGCAAAGCACACACTTGGCAGGATCCCTGAATACACTGGTGCTCGAATGGTCCGGGAATTGCCGGTTTTTCTCCCCGAAGAACTTCCGCTCCTTTACGTTCATTTCCTCGGCCAGCCACTGCAGTTCACAATTTCCGTTCCGCTGGCAGTAAAGGCAATCGTCGGGATGATTGGAAAGCAACAGTTCCACAAGAGACTTTCTCGCCCTTATCACCCTTTGGGAGTTGGTAAACACCTTCATACCGGCTTCCACCGGATGGGAGCAGGAGGTTATCAGGTCACGCTTTCCCTCCACCTCCACCGCACACAGACGGCATGCACCACTTGGAGTAAAGCGGTTCATATGGCAAAGGGTGGGGACCTTGAAGCCGTTGCGCCGCAATGCGGTAAGCAGGGTTTCCCCTTCCTGAACGCCTATTCTTCGATTGTTTACCTCTATATCAAAATCCATCATACAAGGGGCTTAATTCTTATTTGATCAGAACGGCATTGAACTTGCAGACCTCATAGCAGGTGCCGCAACCAATGCATTTCTCCTCCACTATGAAGTGGGGGCTGCGTGGGGAGCCGATAATGGCATCCACCGGGCATTTCTTGAAACAGGCTGTACAACCTGTGCACAGGTCCACATCAATGGAGAACACACGCAGGTCCCGGCAAACATTGGCCGGACATTTCCGCTCAAAAATATGGGTGTCAAACTCCCCCTTGAAATGTTTCAGCGTATTCAGGATGGCATTGGGGGAAGACCTGCCCAGCGAGCATAGCGAGGTATCCTTAATCACTGCAGCTAGCCCTTTTAGCTGCATCACTCCTTTGAAACGCTCAAGGGGCTGGAAGGAGTTGAACCCGGAGGGTCGCCGGGTCGAGGTTTCCATGATCTCCAGCATACGGGCTGTTCCCTCCCGGCAGGGAATGCATTTTCCACAACTTTCCTTCTTGAAAAAAGCGGTAAAGAACCTGGCCATATCGACCATGCAGGTATCCTCGTCCACCACCACAAATGCCCCGCTGCCAAGCGCCGAGCCAATGTTCCTGAGTTCTTCAAAATCCACTCTGGTATCCAGGGTTTCCTCAATAATATAGCTGCCGCTGTTGATGCCAAGGATAATTGCCTTAAATGCCTTTTCTCCAGACATGCCACCGCCAATCCCGTTGATGATCTCCCGGAAGGTGATGCCCATGGGCACTTCTATCGTCCCCTTAAATTTTGTCCGGCCACTGAGGGTAAACACCTTGGTCCCCTTGCTGGAGGCAGTTCCGGTCCCGGCAAACCAATCCGGACCGTACCGGAGGATGAGGGGCACATTGAACAAGGTCTCCACATTGTTGACGATCGTGGGCTTGTTCCACAGGCCCCTGATGGCCGGAAACGGGGGCTTGGACGACGGCATGGCCCTTTTTCCCTCAATACTGTTATTCAGCGCTGTTTCCTCCCCGCACACAAAAGCCCTGGCTCCTTCCTTGACGATGATATCGATATTTACACCTGAATCAAAAATATGATGCCCGGTCAATCCGTAGGCAGCAGCCTGTTGCAGTGCGGTTTTAAGGCGCTTGATGGCCAGCTTGAATTCTTTACGGATAAAGATGTATGCCTTGGTTGATCCGGTGGCATAGGCCCCGATAAGCATTGCCTCCAGGAGGCGATGCGGATTGCTTTCTATAATGACCCTGTTCATGTAACTTCCGGGGTCACTTTCCACGGCATTACAAACAAAATACCGCTGATTACTGGTAGTGTTAAGCGTAATCGCCCACTTCCTGCCGGCCGGGTAGCCACCACCCCCGCGACCGGACAGCCCGCTTTTTTCCACAAGCTGGCAAACCTGCGCAGGGGTATGACGGGAGATGGTGTCCACAAACGCCCAGTAACCACCACTGGCAATGTATTCTTCGATGGAAACAGGATCCAGAAAACCACAATATTCCATCAGAAGCCGATGCTGGAGCTTAAAGAATGGATGCTCATGCACCGGGGCAACTCCCTCCCATGGCTGGTGAATCGGACTTGTATACTGACCGATTATGTCCTCCCCGGGGAGGTTGTTGTTCATTACCTCATCCAGCATGTGCTGAACTTTCCCTGCAGTGATACGGGAAAAAGACAGCCTGGCCCGCCCCGGAAGCTGCACATCAACCACCGGCTCAGCAGTGCAATGCCCCACACATCCCCCTTCCACCAGGTCGGCCTCTATACCATTCTCATCCAGGTATTCACGTATTGCATCAAATGTTTTCCGGGCACCGGCAGCTATTCCGCAGCTTGCCATTCCGACATAGATCATCGGACGGTGGATGCGTTCACGGGAGATATAGGACAACTCCTTTTTTAACTTCACAGACGACTCCCTGCCAGGGTTAAGAAGCACCTGCTGAATGAGTAATTCCCTGATGTTCTGAACCGGGTCAGCCTTCATAAATCGCTTGGTCATTGTTGCGGAGGTCTCGGATGATCTCCTTCATTTTTTCATAGGTAATCTGGGTATGGTATTCCTGGTTGATCTCTATCAGCGGGGCCAGGCCACAGGCACCAATGCAGGACACAACTTCCAGACTGAACAAACCGTCTTTGTCCGTTTCCCCATTTCCAACCTTAAGCAGGCGCTCCAACTCCTGCAGGATCGTTGATGCACCAGCCACATGGCAGGCCGTGCCATGGCACAGGCGGATATGGTATCTGCCCACCGGTCCGAACCGGAAATTGTCATAAAATGTTGCTACTCCGTATATTTTGTTGACGCTGATATCCAGGTAGCCGCCCAATTCCCTGATGGTCTCTTCCGACAAATACCCAAATTCGTCCTGTATTTGTTGGAGCAAAGGAATCAGATCTTCCCTCAGGCGATTGGGGAAACGGTTGAAAATGGTGGTTAAAGCAGACTGCATGATGACAAAGTTGCTATTTTTTTCACAATATAATCAACTTCCGTGAACTAGGCGATAATAAAGTTATAATTATAAGATTTTTAAGGGTTTATGAATGCAATTTAAAACCCAACAAAAATACATAAAAAAAAAGGAATTCAGAATATATTGCATTATTTCAAGGTTTAATTTAAGATGTTAATGTTTTCACTATTTTTTTCGAAAGGATTCCTTAATTTTGTTAGCCAATGAATTGGTAACCAAATACAGGGAACTGAAATGGAGCTGAAGCCGGCAGAGATCACAATATGTATGGGTAGCAGTTGTTTTTCCAGGGGCAATAAACAGGCACTGCCTGCGATCCAGGAATACCTGAAGGGCAAAGGCCTGGAAGGGCATGTGGTTTTCAAGGGCTCCCATTGCTTTGGAAAGTGTGAACTGGGCCCGGTGCTCCATATAAACGGTGTGGAATACCGGCAGGTGAACCCCGGTCAGTTACCGGCCATCCTGGACCATGCTTTGTTTCCGGATCAAACCTAAGGCCCTTGCCGGCCTGAATTTGTGCATGAACCAATACCGGGCTTATGAAAATCATTGAAATAGACTACTCCCGCTGTACGCGGTCTTACGCCTGCATCAGGCATTGCCCGGTCAAAGCGATCACTGCCCGGTCTTCAGACGGCATGCCGGTGGTTAGCCATGACAGGTGCATCGGCTGTGGCAGCTGCGTGTCTGTATGCGGGTCCTCCGCTGTCATATACCAAAGTGCCGTAAACGACACCATCGCTTTGCTGGAATCGGGTAACAAGGTTGCAGCGATCGTGGATCCCACCATCAGTGGGGAATTCCCCGACATCACCGACTACCGTAAATTTGTGGAAATGATCCGCACGCTTGGGTTCCACTATGTAAGCGAGGTTTCGTTCGGGGTCGACCTGGTAGCCAGAAAGTACAGGGAATTGTTCGCCAATTTCAAGGGAAAATATTACCTGACAGCCAACTGCCCCAGCCTTGTAAGCTACGTGGAAAAGTTCTTCCCTGAACTGACAGGCAACCTGGCCCCTATCGTCAATCCGATGACAGCCATGGCCAAGGTGGTCAGAAAGGCCTATGGGAACGATCTGAAAGTCGTGTTCATAGGCCCTTGCCTTTCTGCCAAGCACGAAGCCCTGCTTTTTGAGGGAGACGGAAAAGTGGACGCAGTGCTGACCTTTCAAGGACTCAGGAAAATGTTCAACCACTTCGAGATCAAGGAAAGCAAAGTGGAATACTCGGAGTTCGACCCCCCCATCGGCAACCTGGGATCCTTGTACCCGCTCAGCAACGGCATCCTGTATGCCGCCGGCATCAGCGAAGACTTGCTGACCGGGAAGGTCATCACCGCTGACGGAAAAGAAAACATGCTCCAGGCAGTGGACGAATACAGCCAGTCTACCGAACAGATCAAAAAACATTTCAATATCTTTTATGACGAAGGCTGCCTGATGGGTCCGGGAACGACCGATAAAGCCTTTAAGTTCCTTAGACGGAGTCTCGTCGTCGATTATGCCAACAAGCGCCTGAAGGACTTTGACCAGGAGCATTGGAAAAAGGAAATGGAGACCTATGCCGCGCTGGACCTGGTCAGGACATTTACCAAGGATGACCAGCGTCTGCCTGTGCCTGACAACGACCGTGTGGAAGAGATCCTGAAAAGCCTCGGGAAGAGCCTGCACCAGGAGGCAAGCTGCAATGCCTGCGGATTCAGGAGCTGCAATGATTTCGCCGTATCCGTCAGCCAGGGGCTGACCAGGCCTGAGATGTGCCTGACGTATACCCTTAAGAACAAGCAGGACTATATCAAGACCCTGAAGAACAATAACGATCGGTTGAAAACCCAACAAGACAAGCTGATTGAGACCGAAAAAGAGTTGCGCGCAGAGAATCAGAAGATCAAGCTGGCCTCCGAAACCACGTCCGCCCTCCTGAAAAACCTGCCTTCTGCTGCGGTTATCGTGGACGATAAATTGCGCGTGGTGGAATCCAATGAAAGCTTTGTCAAAGTGCTCGGGGAAGATGCACAGCTGATCAACGAAGTGGTACCCGGCCTGGTCGGGGCCGATCTGAAAACCCTGCTCCCCTATCCGATTTACAATCTTTTCAACTATGTACTGGAGAACGATGAAAATGTGATAGGCAAGGATGTAATTTATGGAGACGGACTGTTGAATGTCAGCCTGTATTCACTCAAGCCCAACAAGATTGTCGGAGGGGTATTCCGCGATATGTATGTGGCCGAGGTTCGACAGGAGGAGATCATAAACCGGGTCACCGAGGTGATTGATGAGAATCTCAAGATGGTGCAGAACATCGCTTTTCTGCTCGGGGAGGGCGCCAGCAATACCGAGAAGATGCTGAACTCCATCATCGAGACCTATAACAAAGTGAAAAAAACCTGAGCGCCCTTGCGGTACCCCGGACCTGAATAATCGACCAGACCTGAATGAACGATGCATTTTACATAGAAGTGGGCTCCGCCCAGAAAAGCCACGCCGGTGAAAGGATCTGCGGGGATGTATTCGTTTCCCAAAAGATCAAGGAGGAGGGCCGTACCGTTGTGGTTTTGTCGGATGGGATGGGCCACGGGGTGAAGGCCAATATGCTGGCGACCCTTACTGCCACAATGGCCATGAATTTTACAAGGGAACACAAGGATGCACACAAGATCGCGGAGATCATCATGAACACCCTTCCTGTCTGCAGCGAACGCAAGATCTCCTATTCGACCTTTACCGTGGTCGATATTGAGGAAAGCG
>SLNU01000194.1 GCA_007132865.1 Bacteroidales bacterium
ACGACATTGGTGAAAAAGCTGGCCGCCACCACCAGGTAGCGCCAGTTGGGGGCATACACCTTGGCCTCATAAATTAGTTCCTTGCCGATAAATCCCAGCAGGGGCGGAATCCCTGCCATGGACACCAGGGCCAGCCCCATAATCAGGGCAGCCCTCGGCATATAGGCATACAATCCGCCAAGTTTTGTGATGTCACGGGTGCCGGTCATTTTCTCAATATTGCCGGCCATCATGAACAATGTGCCCTTGTACAATGCGTGGACCACCAGGAAAATGATCATGGCGTTGATGGCGTACTCGGTGCCGGTACCAATCAGCAGGACGAGGGTCCCCAGTGCGCTCACCGTGGTATAGGCCAGGATTCGTTTCAGGTCGGTCTGGGTGATGCTGAGCCAGGCCCCTGCAAGCATGGTGACGGCCCCGAACGAAGAAAGCAGCACATACCAGAGCTCCGTGCCCCCCATGACCGGATTGAGCCTGGCAAGCAGGAACACGCCGGCCTTGACCATCGTGGCCGAATGCAGGAAGGCACTGACGGGGGAGGGGGCGGCCATGGCCCCGGGAAGCCAGAAATGGAATGGGAACTGGGCCGACTTGGTGAATGCCCCGGCAAGAATCAGCAGCAGGGCTGGTAGGTACAGTCCGCTATTGCGTATGGCGTCAGGATTGGCGAGCATGGCCTGTAGATCATAAGTGCCGTATGGGATGGCCATCAGCACAAACCCACCCAGCAGTGCGAGTCCGCCGAACCCCGTAATCAACAAAGCCTGCAGCGCCGCCGAGCGGGCTTCCGGTTTTTCGTGGTGGTAGCCAATCAGCAGGTAGGAACTGATGCTGGTCAATTCCCAGAACACGAACATGGTGATCAGGTTTCCCGAAACCACCACCCCCTGCATGGAAGCCATGAAAAATATCAAATAGCCCATAAATCGTCCCTTCATCGGATAGGGACGCATATAATATCCGGCATAGACCAGGATAAAGGTGCCAATACCCAATACAATGAGACTGAACAGGATGCTAAATCCATCAATATAAAATGAAAAGTCTATCCCGTACACAGGCAGCCAGGCATGGCTTTCGATGATTAGCTGTCCGGCGTTTACGGCCGGCAACAGGCTCAGGTAGTAAATAAATCCGCCAAGCGGAAACAGGGCGAAAATCCATCCGGCTGTATTTCCAAGGTATCTGCGGGTAAAGGGGGCCAGACCGGCCAAGACGAACAAAATCAGAATGAACAGTCCCGTACTCATTGGCATGAATTTCTCAAAAAAAAACCGGCATCCACCGGAACAAGCACCAAAGCGAATTTACTGAATTTACCGTTTTATAACACCTGTACGGCAAAATTTGTTTATGGAATGTAAAGAAATTGGGTCGGAGGGAAATTGACATTTTGACATGACAGCTCCCGGGATAAGTGTCAAAATGTCTTTAAATAACGGTCATTTCTCTATGTGAGGAGGTTATTTTAGGTCTGGCATACACTTTGAGTGAAGTTTGCTGAAAATCAATCCATGTCTAACCTTTAAAAATGGAGGATCGAGCTATGCTACCCATGTTAAGAAAGAGTCGGGCAACCATGCCGAGCTTGATCGATGAGTTTTTCGGCAGGGACCTGATGGACAGTATCTTATCAGAAAGAACCGGTGTCAGTACGCCGGCAATCAATGTGATCGAGAGCACCGATGATTTCCAGATCGAGGTGGCTGCACCCGGGCTGGACAAGCAGGACTTCAAGATCGATCTGGACAACAATGTCCTCACGATTTCCTCGGAGAAGGAGCTGAAGAATGAAGAAAAGGATGGCCGCTACATGCGCCGCGAGTTTAGCTATTCTTCTTTTACGCGTTCCTTCAGTTTGCCGGAGGCCGTGAATGCGGAAAAGATCAAGGCCAACCACAAGGACGGCATTTTGCGCATCACCATCCCCAAACGGGACGAGGCCAAACGCAAACCACCGAAGCAGATCGCCATCTCCTAATTCTCGCGCATCACGTATTCATCGTATTCCAGCTCGAACCGTAGTTTGTGTTTGGATTCTTCTACGGCCAGGGCCTGGAATACTTTTTTCAGTTCCGGAATGTCGGTTCTTTCGGAAAGGGTGATATACAGCTTGAATGCCGCCTTTTCCTTCTTCATGGCCAGCACAAGTGCGTCTGCATATTCCATATCGTCGGATGGTTTCATGCCGACCACATAGTCTGAGATCTTCAGGTCCTGCACCTTTTCCACCTCCATGTCAAAGATCTTTTCTTCCTTGATCTTCTGCAGGCGGGCCTTGTGGGCGACCTCCTCCCGGGCAAACTCCAGGAAGATGTCCTTAATCTCCTTGCTTTTCATTTTTTCTGCCAGGCTGGTGTAAAAATCCACTGCCTCCTGTTCTGACTTCATTGCGAAGTCCAGGATCTCATCGATCGAACCAAATGTCTTCATGGGTTTTATACTTTGAATGATTCATTCCATCTGTCTTCAAAACGCTTCACCAGCAAGTCACAGCCATGGTCGAACATCCTGTTGGCATTGTCCTCGCTGGTGCAAACCAGGGGTGAGGGTCCGCCATTGCTGCTGTGTTTCAGCATACCGGCCACTTCCAGCAGAACCGAGGCCGTGCCATTTTCGGGCATTTCGACCCCCAGGGCAGAAAGCAAATTCCCTAGCTGTTCCTGTGTAGTCATCTCAAGCGGCGAGGGATGAACCGCCTGGAATTGCTGTATGAATTTCTGGGTATTGGTGAAGCTGCCCCCGGTCTCAATGTGCAGTGAGGCCGGCAGTACAAGGTCTGCCTGGGCCGCAGTCTCACTCATGAACAGGTCCTGCACCACCAGGAAGTCCAGCCCCTTAAGCACATCCTTCACAGCCTCCTTGTCCAGTGCACAACCCAGCGGGTCTTCCGAAAATACAAAGGCTTGTTTTATGTTGCCCTGCTGCATCGAATTCCAGAGTCCGTCAGCAGTCCCCTCCGGCAGCCGGTCCACCTTCCAGAGCTTCTCCAGCTGGTCCCGCACGGCAGGGTCAGTGATGGCTTGTCCGCCAGGTGCGAGTGTCATGCTGACTCCCATGTCGAAGAGACCCTGGGCGTTGTTCTTCTCCTTGAGGGGGATGAGTCCGGCGCCAGACTTGCCTGATTTGCCGGTGATCATGGCCAGATTCCTGAGTTCAATGCAGGCATTGGAAGACAGGTGCTTTTCTGCAAAGAACAGGAGGGACTGGTGTTTGGCGTTGAATGTGCCGGCAAATGCGGCCATTTGTTCGGCGGTGCAGCCGGCCATTTTCAGCAGGTGCTCGTATTTTTGGGCGAGCACTTCTTCCCGGAAGCCGTCAAACCCATTGCAGTGGTCATCAAGAAAGACTCTGTTCTCCAGTTGGTTTGACAGGATATAATGGATTGCGGCCCGCACGAAATAATAATAGGATTTTATCCGGATAACCTCCGTGGCCTTATGGGCCATTTTGTCGTGTTCCATGGCGGTGATCACCGTGACGGGCACCTGCTTTTGGAAGTGATGGCTAAAAGCATAGAAGCCCGGTACGGCATTCTCCATATTGATCTCGCTGCCCAGAAAGTACAGGTGCTCCGCCTGAGGGATCTGATCAAACGGAATGCTGCGCCGGCTGTTGTCCATATAGCCTTCGCCCCGGTCCAGGTAGTGGAAGCTGGATACATTGCCGGTCTTTGCCCCGGCCCGCGCAAGTTTCTGCACCAGGTACTGCTCCTCGTTGGTGAGGCGGGCACCGGCAAAAAATGCAAGCTGGTCAGGTCCGGCAGACTGGATCTTATCCGCGATGATGCGGAAGGCTTCTTCAAAACCGATCTCCCTGTATTTCCCGTTTTCCTTCAGCAGGGGTCTGGTGATGCGGCTTTTGTTATTCAGGTATGCATAGCCGAACTTTGCAAAGCGGCAGATGCTTCCATCTTTGTTCACCAGCCCTTTATTTCCCGTAACCCGGCTGAAGAAGCCCGATTTATGGTGCAGCTCGATCTTGCAGCCAACGGAACAATAGTTGCAAATGGTGGCAATGGCTTCCGTCTTTACCGGTGCCGGCTTAAATGCCACGTTTTCGGTGATGGCACCTGTCGGACAGGTGTCGATGCACATGCCGCAGGATTCACAGTCGGTTTTTAGCAGGGAACCCTCCATGCTTGGGGCCACAAAGGTCTCAAAACCCCGGTTGACCAGTCCGAGCGCATTGG
>SLNU01000217.1 GCA_007132865.1 Bacteroidales bacterium
CGGTCATTTGCTGCATCGACATTGTCCAGATGAAGGCCATTGCGCTGGAGAATGGCTTTTTTACGCTGAACCTGATGGAGAAGCTGGGTTCAATCTCCAACAAGATCATCCTGGAATCACTGGAGATACGCAAGCGGAACACGCATGGAAAAGTGGCTTATATACTGCTTAAATTCAGCCAGTCTATTTATAAAAACCATGTGTTTGATCTCCCGGTATCCCGCCGGGAGATTGCCGAATACATCGGTATGACCACCGAGAATGTGATCCGGGCATTGTCTGAATTCCGCAAGGAAAAGCTGCTGCGGATCAACGGACGTGAGATCGAGATCCTGGATATAGAGGCCCTGGAGCGGATTTCCAATTACGGATAAATGGTGCTTCCCCGCCGGGTGGATGCATGAACCCCCGTCAGAATCAATCCTGACGGGGGTTCATAGCGTATGCTCCGATCATTAATGGACCATCATCCGCATGCCCCGGCCCGGTCCGTGCCCGCCGTCCATCACATTCAGTCCGCGGTTCAGCGAATAGGTAAAGGTCAGCAGAAAGTACCTGCCCAGGGAATTGGTCACCTGGCGCTGCAGGTAGTTGGCGTCCACGCTCTGGGTCACACCAAGGTCCTGGTTCAGCAGGTTGTATCCGGTCAGCCTCAGTTCTCCGGCATTGCCCTTCAGGAAGCGGCGGGAAAACCCGAAGTCCAGCAACGGGATCTTCTGGTCGAAATCGCTGGTGCGGCCCTGGTAAATCTGGTAGCGGTAACCCAGGTTCAGGCGGTAATGCTGCAGGAAGTTCCAGTTTGCCTCGGCCGAATAGGTCTGGTTCAGGTAGGCCTGCTCCAGTGCGCTGAATTCGTAGTCGGTGAGCTGCTGGCTGGCGGTGGCTGACAGGACCGCGTCGAACTGCTCGCCCGGCCGGAAATTGAAGCGGAGGTTTCCGGTCAGCGTATTGTTGATGATCCGCTGGGAAACCTCGTTCAGGATATTGGTGCCCTGGACCCGGCTTAGGGTGGTCCCCACCATGACCCGGCTTTTCAGTTGTTCAAGTCCAAAGTTCATGTTAAAATTCCCCCTCAGGTTCAGGTTGCTCCCGGTGTTCACGGGCATGACGGTCCGCACCAGGTTTTCGTCGAAGGCCACCGAGTTGGTGATGGCGTTGGTCACGTAGTCGACCGTGGCGAATGTGAAAAACCCGAATGAGGTCAGGGGATTGAAGGTATTGTAACGAATGCTTGCCCTGTTGCGGTAAGACGGACGCAGCTCCGGGTTCCCCTCATAGAGGTTCAGCGGGTCACGGTTGTCCAGGATCGGCTGAAGTTGCAGCATGGACGGCTCCTGCACGCTGGTCTCAAAGTCTGCCGAAAACCTTCGCATATTTGAAAATTCGTAATTGAAGCGCATCACCGGAAGCACATTGAAGTAATTCCTTTCGATCGGGAGCTCACTGGTAACGATTTCCCCCTTCAGGGAGGTGGCCTGCACACTGCTTCCTATGGTAAGGTTGTACATGTCGCGGTTCAGTCTGAAGTTCACGCCCCCGCGCTGGTAGAGGGAGGTATTGTTGTAAATGTTGGTCAGCAGGGTGTTGATCTCGGGCTGACCGTCCACCAGATCATATACCTGCTGGTCTATTTCATTGAAATTCTGCGTGATCCGGTAGTTGGCCTCCAGGTAGCGCCTGTTTCCCAAGGGTTCGGTATAGGATGCGTTGAAGCCAAGCGTGCGGTTCAGGCTCTCCTGGGTATTGGTCTGCATGATGCGCTGTTCCACCATGAAATCCCGCATGAAGCGGTTTACTGCATCCAGGGTGCCGTCCTGGCTATTCCCTGAAGAATTCAGGTCGAATCCTGCAGTTACCGTTCGCCCCGGCACGGAGAACCGCTTGCGCCATAGCAGGCTGGAGTTGATATTCAGCCGCTGTCCGTCAGCGCTGGTAATCTGTTCGCTGGCATTTTGCAAGGCCCCGGCAGCCGACATGGTCTGGCTGTCGCTCTGCTGATAGGTGTCGGTTGTGTTCAGGGTGGATGCGGCAGTAAGCAGCAGGCTGTTGTTGTCATTGATTTTATGGTCCACGCGGAGGTTCAGCCGGTGGTTCCAGTTCTGGTTCTCCTGAATGCTGAACTGCCGGAAGTCATAATTTCCCGTTGGCAGAAAGTTTTCCCTTTCCAGGTCCTGGTTCACATCGTGGTCGAGCTGGTTGTAGAAATAGCTGGCACTTACATCCGTCCTGTCCCACAACTTGCGATTGAGATTCAGTCCGCCAGCCCAGGAAGTCATGATGCCATTGCTGCCTGGCCTGCCGTCCATATTGATGGGCACAGCACCCGGTCCGCCCATAGTAATCTGCATGGCACCTCCGCCGCCTCCCATCAGGCTTTGCACACCCCCGCTGAAATTCATGTATTCCCCGACCGAAAAGCCCTGCTGGTTCAGGTTGTTGCCCATGCCCAGTATGGAGATCTGTCCTTTGGAGTCAAAACGATTCAGGTTTGTCCGGCCCTGGAAGCGCTCATCCGGACCATAACCCAGGCTGGTGTTGCCGAACATGCCTTCCCTGCGGTCTTCCTTCAGCTCCAGGTTCATCGTACGCTCCCTTTGTCCGTCATCAATTCCCGAAAATCTTGCCTGTTCAGACCGCTCATCGAACACATGGACCTTGGAGACGGCGTCGGCCGGCAGGTTCTGGGTTGCCATTTTGGGGTCACGGCCAAAGAATTCCCGTCCGTCAACAAGCACCCTTCTTACCTGTTCCCCTTGTGCAATTACGGAGCCATCGGCCTGGATTTCAATTCCGGGCATGCGCTTGAGCAGGTCTTCCACCACCTCGTTGGGCTGTATGCGGAATGCCAGGGCGTCATATTCAATGGTATCGCCCCTGACACGCATAGGGATGCGCTCTTCCTGTACGATGACCTCCCGGAGCAGGGTGCGTTCATCCTGCAATTGCACCTTGCCCAGATCGAGCATTGGTCCGGCCGGGGGCTCCAGGGCCAGGTTAAGGGTGGCATACCCGACATAGGAAATACGCAGGAAATGGGGTTCCCTGGCCACGTTGCGTATTTCAAAATCACCTTCCAGGCTGGTCAGGGCATAGTTCACCATCGTAGAGTCGGCCGCCTTCAGCAACAACAGGGTCGCATTCGGCAGTCCGTCATCACTGGTATCGGTCAGGCGGCCCTTTATGGTAAAAGACTGGGCAATGGCTGCCTGGGCAATTATGGCAAAAGCAAAAAGTAAAATGAATCTTTTCATGGGTTGTATTCAGTCGTAATATTGGTTGTTGCATTAATTTCTTGTACGGTGTCAGGCAAGTTGATTTTTCAGCCGGCAGTCATCCGCGTTAAAACCGGATCCCACGCGTGGTCCCGCCCATTCGTTCCATTTGTTGGCGGACCAGCTCCTGGTAATCCTCCCGGGTAATCTTTTCGCCGCGGCTGGGCTTGCGCACATCATTGCGGCGAAGCTCGCGGGGCTCTACTTCCCGGGCCACCCAGACCCGTTCCCCGTTGTTGATGTCCACAGCCATTACGGTCCCGGGGAGGGTTACATACCGGTCGGGTCCCAGAAAAGGCTGGATCTGAGGGGTGAACCATGCGGTGATTTCCTGGTTCTGAATGGTGTCCTTGTACCAGGCCATCATGCATATATATCCGGCAATTTCCATCTGCTCGTTGCCGATCCGCCAGGGGGCAATGTCCAGGGCTTCGGTGATCAGATAGTTGGTTCCCATAAAATCCTGCAGGACCGTTACTTCCCGTTTTTCCTTGTCAATATAGGTTTCTGTCCGGGGCATGCGCATGACCATCCGCATCCCGCCGCGGTTTATGGCCAGGTCGGCATCTGCGTCCTCCTTCGCCTTGTAAAGGCTTTCCTGCCCGGTGAAAAACAGCTCATAGGTTTCGGTCCGATACTGCGGGATCATGGCCTTCATCTCCTCCCTTTCCGGGGGAATATTCCGGTGCATGTCGATGGTGACCTCATAGCGTATCACACCTTCGCTAATCTGTGCGCTCAGGGGAAGGCCGGCTGCGATTAGCAGGAATCCTGCCATACATGATTTCAGGTACATAATGGAAAAATTTAATGGTCCGGTTGCATTCATGAACAAGGGGCTTAGCCGAA
>SLNU01000050.1 GCA_007132865.1 Bacteroidales bacterium
CCCACCCCGGCTTTTACCTTGCTCAGTTTGTCGAGATGCTCTTCCGGACCCGCATGCTTCAGGTTCGGAAATAAACTGGTCATCTCGGCATTGCGCTCCTCATATTCCGTCAAATCCTCCTCCATCTGAAAGCTTTCCAGGTTGATTTGTTCCTCGAAAAGGGATTTGAAGACAATGGCGGATGCACCGGCATCTTCGATCCGCTTTGCCGTGTCAAGATCCAGCGTCAGGTTGCAGGCCCCCATTATCAGCGGGTTCTTTAACTCTAAACCCAGGTAAGTTGTTTTTAAGTTTGCCATTTCCATCCTCCAATATTTGTTTGTTTTTGTAAAAATAAATAAAATCCTTTCCGTTTCAATCCCGGTCCCGGTAAAAATATCACCTTGCCGGACCATATAAAATAAAGCCTGCAGGGGTCTGAATTGTTTAGTATCTCCGAAAATATTACGGAATTCTTCCGGCCAGCGGGTCACACCACTCCCGGAAGCTTTGGCCGTTTATCCGAAGTTTTGTATATTTGAAGTGGCTTATGTGTTGATATTCAATACTTTAATTTAGACCAAATAGAAATAGACGTGAAAAATCCCAGCCGCCGTCAGTTTATCCGGACCCTCGCGAGGCTTCCTGCAGCCCTGCTGGCACCGGGAGCCCTGCTCATTACCGGGCAGCGTGCTGCATCCGGAAATGCCCGCCTTGTACCACCCTATAATGCACCCCACCCCATGCAATCACCCCCGCCAGTTTCCACCAGTTACGAGCCGCCCTATATTGCCCTGCACAAAAGCGGGGAGCTGGCTGCCCGGGCACAGGTCCTTCATGACATGATGCAAAGCTGTACGCTGTGCCCCAGGGAATGTGGAACCGATCGACTGCGCGGGCAGCGCGGGGACTGCAAGGCCAATGCCAATTTGGAAATCTCTTCCTTCCACCCCCATTTCGGGGAGGAACATGAGTTGGTTGGCAGAAGCGGGTCGGGCACCATTTTCTTCACCAACTGCTCCCTGCTGTGTGTCTTCTGCATCAATTATGACGTCAGTCATGAGGGCCGGGGCAGGCAATATTCCATCAGGGGGCTCGCCAATATGATGATCCGGCTGCAGAATATGGGATGCCACAACATCAACCTTGTCACTCCTTCGCATTACGTTCCGCACATTCTGCAGGGCATTGACCGGGCCGCATCCCAGGGACTGCGACTGCCCATCGTTTACAACACCTGTGGGTGGGAAAAATTGGACATCCTGCAATTACTAGACGGGGTGGTGGATGTCTACCTGGCCGACTTTAAATACGGTGAAGGGGATGCCGGCGACCGCTATTCCGCCGGGGCAGGCTCCTATACCGAAATAACCCGGAAGGCCTTGCTGGAAATGCACCGGCAAGTGGGCACCGCCAAGGCTGACCCCGAAACGGGTTTGATGAACAGGGGACTGATGATCAGGCACCTGGTCATGCCGGAGAATGTGGCGCGAACCGACCTGGTGGTCAGATGGATCGGCGCCAACCTGCCGAAAGACACGTATGTGAACATCATGTCACAATACACCCCGATGTATAAGGCCTTTGACTTCCCCGAAATTTCCAGGCGCATCAACCGTACGGAATACAACAATGCCGTTGCGTTTGCGCGAAGCGCCGGATTGACAAACCTTCGTCTGCAAATGCAGTAGGGCCGGGAATGCAGTAAAGAAAAAGTAAAGGGAAAGTAAAGGGATTGTAAAGGGGCAGAAAAATCAATAAAAAAAGGGGCAGAATTGCCCCTTTTCGGAATCCTTGTGGTAAAAAACAGGATGCATTACGGTAGCACGCCTCCTGCAATCTCACCATCAAAACAAAAACAACATTAACCAATTAAAAACAACTAAAACCGTGCTAAACCTTGACAGCTAATCTTGTTTCAAACAGCACCCCAATATAAGCATTTTTTCGTTACCCCCAACCCATCACGTGCTAAATTTCTGATTTACTGTTTTTTTCACCAGAATGCGGGGCTCAAGCATGTCATGCATTGCATATTTTACCCCCTCGCGACCCAGGCCACTGTCTTTCACCCCCCCGTAAGGCATGTGATCAGACCGGAATATCGGGGCGTCGTTGTGAATCACACCCCCCACCTCCAGGTTGTTAAACGCGAAATCCAACTCCTCCACATCATTGGTAAACACCCCGGCCTGCAGGCCATAGCGGCTGTGGTTCACCCCGTCGACCGCCTCCCGGAAGTCATCGAAGGGATGCAGGGTCACCAGCGGACCGAATACTTCGTTGTCAACCACCTTCATCCCCGGTTGCGCACCGGTTAGCACCGTGGGTTCAAAATATGTTCCGTCACGTTTTCCCCCGCAAAGCAGTGTGGCCCCCTGCGCAATGGCCTCACTGGTCCACTCCTCCATTCGCTCTGCATTTCCCTGGTCGATCATTGCGGTGATGTCTGTTTCCGGGGATGCCGGGTGGCCCCGCCTCAGGGAAAGGGCCCCTTCCACGAAAGCATCCCGGAAAGCTTCAAACAGGTCCCTGTGCACAAAGATTCGCTGGGCATGAATGCATACCTGTCCCTGATAGGCAAACCCGCCAACCAGGCAGCGCTTCACGGCCTCCTCCAGCCTGGCAGAACAAGCCACGATTGTACCTGCATTGCCACCCAGCTCCAAAACCACCTTTTTCTTTCCGGCAGCCTCCTTCATTTTCCAACCCACTTCTGGCGAGCCGGTAAAACTCAACAAGCGGACGCGCTCGTCGGTGACCAGGCGGTTCCCGGTCTGCCGGTCCATCGGCAACACCGAAAGGGTGCCGGCAGGTAGCCCGGTCTCAGAGACAAGCTGCGCCAGTGCAAGGGTCGACAAGGGCGTGGAGGAGGCAGGCTTCAGAATAATGGGGCAACCGGATGCGATCGCCGGTGCGATCTTATGCACCGCCAGGTTGAGCGGGAAGTTGAACGGACTGATTCCGGCGACCACTCCAACGGGAAAATACTTGACCAGGCCTTCCCTGCCCTCACCCTCCGGCCGCCAGTCCATCTGCATATATTCCATCGGTAACCGGCGTGCCTCCTCGGCAGCCACCCAAAAGGTCTGGGCGGCTCGTCGGACTTCCGACAGGGCATACCGCCAGGGCTTTGCGGCTTCACCGGCAATAAGGGTTGCAAAGGCCTCTTCCTGCCTATTCAGTTCGTTCGACAGGAAAAACAATGCCTCACTGCGCCGGTAGGCGGGCATTCCCCAAAGCAACGGCAAGGCCTCCAGCGCCCGGTCCATACTCCGATCAAACAAAGGCCCATCTGCCAGCCAGGTTCTTCCAACGGGCTCCCCGTCATAGGGGTTATATACAATCAATTCCCGCGAGGAGCTGACAAAGTCGCCTCCCGCATAAATCCGGTAATCTTTCATTTATCAGAAGTTTAATTTTTATAGTCGGATGGGGAACCCTTCGTCGCCACAACTGGCCGCAACTCGTCAGATAAAAGGGGAAACCCATGCCGGTACTGGAATACTACCAGCGTGGACCGCGGTGGAACGGAGTCGGACTGGCAAATGGGGAACGGGCTCCGCCAAATGCGGGATCGTAAAACCCCCTGTTCTGGAATGGGTTGAGCGGATTGTAGCCCCTTGACATATTGACTTCTGCACCGAAGCTGAAGTTTTCCGTCACCCGGTAATCAAACCCAAATACCATTCCTCGTGGATTGGTGTCGAATGCCTGCGCATTCATATGCATCTGCGGCATGTCCATATCGTTGCGCTCCATCCAGGTGCCGCCTGTAAGGGTAAGGCGCGGACTTACCTGATATGCCCCGAAGGCAAAGAACATGGTGCTGAACATGCGCTGGTTCCCAAGGCTGCTCATGGCCTCGCCCCCCGCCATATGCGGCGTGAACGGAAACATTGGGTTCATCCCGTTCATCGTCGTGGAGGAGAAGATGGTCCCGGCCTGCAGACTGAAACGCTTGCTGATGTCCCAGTTGATGGTTGGCGCCAGCGAATGGGAAAACATGCTCCCGCCCGCCAGTCCGCCACTATACATCGAACCAAACTGCAAGCCAAAATGTGGAGTGGAGGAATACAGGGGACGCTGCTTCAGCAGGTCGGATTCCGACAGTCCCTGCCCG
>SLNU01000145.1 GCA_007132865.1 Bacteroidales bacterium
ACATCAACGCGAACAGGCATTCCGTCCCGCTCCCACTCCACAAAGCCACCGCTCATGCTCGCCACATGGGTATACCCCAGTTTCCGCATTTTCTCCACATAGATGTGGCTTTTTATCCCGGCTGAATCCGCCAGGATATAATACCCTTCGGGATCCAGGTTTTTTACCTGTCCTTCGAACACAGACATGGGAAGGATAATTACATGATGGACATCAAATGCCTTGTAATCAATATAATCCGTGTCACGCAGGTCAACCAGGAACGCACCTTTCTTTACCAATTCATTTGTTTCACGGGGGGTTACTGACAGTACACCCTGTGAGTGTGCATTGAGGCGATGAAATAAGTCAGGCATAATCATTTACAAAGTTTAATGTCAAATCAAATCCAAATATGTGGGGGCTATCCGCAACTGACTGCGGGCCAATACGGGCCACCAGTCTGTAAGTAAAATCAGCCCTCTCTTGCATTGCAAATATAAGCAGGGTTTTTTGAATGACGTAATTTTACGTTATAATCTACCTTAAAACATGCTAAAATTTGCGGCCACAGAAGAAGGTTTAGAATAAATGTGTCTTGGATTTGGATACCTAGACTTTTATATTTATATTTATCTATGTCTATACTCCGGCCCCACAACCGAAATCACAGGCAATTATAAACCACAAAATCAATTATTATGCACCACCACAAATCATGTGTTCCACAGGAACCCTTCACCAGCCTTGAGGAGAATGGCAAAGCCTCCATCCTGCACTACAACCTGCCGCAGGCAACATGCTATGATGCCACGAGCTTTCTCGGACTGGATATTGATCCCAAACTATTCAAGGCAAACCAGTCAAGACCCCCGGCAAATGACTACTGGGATATCGCCGGAAAGATTTCAAAGGAGGAACTTTTAAAAAAACTGGAGATTCTTGATGTCCTTGCTCCAGATATCCCGCTGGTCCAAAATCCCGAAATTTTTAAAAGCATCCGGCTGGGAAGTCAGCATTCAGCATCAACCCATGCCAGGGTAAAAACTGAAACAGCAACCGCAGGTTTGTCCGCCACCAGGGCAGATATTGCCGGAACAGCTGCCACTGCAGGGGTCCATGCTACTTCCCGGTTTGGGCAGGGAATGATTGCTGAACTCGATAGCACGGCCTTGATGGTCGACAAGATCAAGGAAGGATATATGCCGGTGCTTAAACTGCGGTTTTCCCGCTTGCCCGAGATCCTTTACCTGCCCAGACCACTGAAAGCAGACCCGCAACTGAGCATTGTCCTGCACCTTAAGATGTGTTCCTACCTGGGAGATTATGGAGCGGGACGCACCCTGAACACCTTCAGCTTATTGCCCGGAGAAAAGACCACCATTACCATTCGCAGCTACCTGTATAAAGAGGAGATAAAAAGCCAGGCCCAGAACGTGTTGGATTCATATAGCGTGTCTAGCGCAGAAGACCTGCAGACATCCGTCGAAAATGAGGTGGAGCACGCCACCAGCATGTCCAAATCGGAATCCCACGGAAAAACGGGCAACTGGAAAGCGGGCGGCAGTGCAGGCATCAACCTGGGATTCTTCAAGATCGGCGGCGGGGGCGGCGGGGGAGGCAGTTCCTCGACTTCCACCTCTGTCAACGAAGCCCTGCAGACCCAGGTCAGCATCCTGACCAGCAGCACCAGCAGGCATACTTCGAGGGCTGACTCCCTCAGGGAGGTCGAGGTGAACACCTCCACCAAGTCCACCCAGGTATCCGAATCGGAAGAGCTCATTGTCAGGGAACTGGAAAACCCGAACGACAGCCGGGTACTGAATTTTGTGTTTCGCCAGTTGCTGCAGGAGTTCATCAGCCTGACCTATGTGCACGATGTTTCCTTTGTTTATTCCAATGGATTTCCCTCCCAGCGCAAGTCCAGCAAATTATCCGGACTTGAGGATATGCTGCGTGAGGTCCTGGTGAATGAAGCGGCGGTAAAAAAAGTAAAGGAGCAACTGTATACCCAATTGTGCAGCATTCTCGATCACGAAGGAAAGATGCATGCCCTGATCGAAAAGGTGGCGCATAAACTTGGCAACTGTATAGGAACAGGCAGCAGGCAGGAAAACCTGGAATATGTCCGGGTAAAAGCCGGACTGAGCCAAACCTATCGCGGCAAAAAGGTGAACGGCATCATTCTGGATGCCACCCACAGGGTCATACGTACCCCCTCGCTGGTTGTGGATGCACTCCTTGGACAGGGAGAGGCACTGGATTGTTACAACACCAGGATCTACGATGAGACGGCAAACCAGGCCCGGCTGAAAAATGAAATACTGAAGCAGGCCATGGAGGTGATCAACGGTATTTCTGACCCGGTAGAGAAGGCCAAACTTTACCAGATGGTATTCGGAAGTGTTGCAGGAGAACCGGACCCGGAAGCAGAGGAATAAAACCAGGCCGCCGGAAGTGGACGAAATAATTCATACTGGATCCCGACCCTATGCCAAAAACAACCGATATATTGATAGTCGGACAAGGGCTTGCAGGCTGCATGCTGGCCATGGAATTGCGCAAGCGGGAAGTGGATTTCCTGATAATGGCACCATCTGGAGGCCGTCCAGCTTCCCTGGTGGCAGCGGGGATGTATTATCCGCTGGGATCCCGCAAACCGGCCATCGACATGGTTTTTCGGACCTGTTACCCGGTGATGGGGAATGCGTACCGGGAGGCTGAAGCATTTCTCGGGATCTCCTTGTTGCATGAAATTCCTTCGATTAAACTATTTCCGCCGGCAGAACTGGAGCATTGGCGGGCATTTCAACATGGGCCTGATGGCTCAGTCATACAGGCCATCGCTGACCACGCTGTAATTCCGGGTATCAAACCCGGTTGGGCCATGGCCGTGATCAGGCCTTCGGGCTATGTGGACCTGCCTGTCCTGATACACGCCTGCCGGGAGTGGCTGAGCCGCGAGTCCCGGTTCATTGACCACCACCTGGAATATTCCGACGTGAAATTTTCAGGCAATATGGTCAAGGCAATCCTATCCGGAGGCGACTATGTGAAAGCCAGGCAGCTGGTATTCTGCGAAGGGGCTTCCGGAGCGTCAAGCCCCTGGTTCGGGATGGCGGGACTGACACCCAACAAGGGGGAACTCATTGACATTGCCGTAGGCGGACTGCCAGACAAATCCATTTTGCGCGGATCACTGAACCTGCTCCCGCTTGGCAGTGGGATATTCCGGGCGGGAGCAACCTACTGCCGCAACCCGGTAAATAACATTCCCTCCCAAAAAGGGCTGGATGAGCTGACCGGTAAACTCCGGGAGTTTGTGACCCTTCCCTTCCGCGTCATTGCCCATAGAGCCGGACTGCGGCCTGCTTCCATGAACCGACAGCCATTGGTCGGATCTCATCCCAGGTTCCCTTGCCTGTCTGTGTTCAACGGACTTGGATCAAAGGGTGTGCTTCAGGCGCCATACTATGCCTGGACCCTGGCAGACCAGCTGGCATCAGGAAAGGTACCTCCATTAAAGGCCCTGCTGCAGCAACAAATTTAGGGTCTGATTACCCACTGCGCAGGTCGATGCAGCTTGTTGCAAATTGGATCAGGGATGCGGTTGACTAAATTGAAAACCGGACTCCTGCGTTAACATTACCCGGACTCCTGCGTTTACTTTAGAGTAGGAACAATCAGCCACAGGACTATCCAGATATGACCCACCGTCATCCTTCTACCCAAAATAAACACAGGCCGGGTGTGCATTTCCCGCCCGGTGAATGCCCGATAGCCCGGGTCTGGGCGCCTCGTGCACGCAAGCTGGTCATGGAAGTCGAAGGGAAAAACCCCATCCGACTGCAAAAAAAAGAAGATGGCTGGTGGGAGACTTCCTGTCCGGGTATCCAAGCCGGAGACAGGTATTATTTTCATATCAATGGACGGGCGCGCTACCCGGACCCGGCCTCCCTGTCTCAGCCTGAAGGGGCGCATGGGCCGTCTGAATGCGTGGACCTGGAAGTGATCCGGAAGATTGGGGAGTCTGACTGGCAAGGCATTGCCATGCGGGATCTGGTCATTTATGAGCTGCATGTGGGCACTTTCACCCCCGTGGGGACTTTCCGGGCCATA
>SLNU01000038.1 GCA_007132865.1 Bacteroidales bacterium
CCGGCCTGGCCATGGGGAGCGCAACCTGGAAGAAGGCCCTGGCGGGAGAGCGTCCCATGGATGCGGCAGTTTCCAGCATGGCGGCCGACTGGCTCATGAAGTATGCACGGCTTATAAGGTAAACATACGGGTAGAGGGAAAGGGTGAATATTATTATGACCCCCAGGGGGGAAAGCAGGTCGAAAAAAAGGTACGCCCCGGTTTCCACGCTGTAGTTTGTTCTCAGAAAGGAATACAGGGGAGAAGTGTAGTCGAGCATACCTGCCCAGGTATAACCGTTTATGTAGGCCGGGATAGCTATGGGCATCACCAGCGCCCAGGCCAGGAATTTCCTTCCGGGGAACCGGTACATGCTCACCAGCCAGGCTGTTCCGGTGCCCAGGATGAAAGTGCCCGCCCCTGCGCCCACCATAAGAAGAAGGGTGTTTCGGAGGTACCCGGGAACAAGTGCCGAAGTGAAATGATGCCATACCGGGGTGGGGGACCGGGAAAATTCAAGAGCCACAACAATCAGCGGAACAAGTATGGCAAGGGTGATTGCCAGTGCAGGCAGGATCCTCCTGAATTTCGTGGAATATCGCCGCAGTCTTCCAGGAAACCTTGTCCCGCTTACCTCCATCCTGCATTGTTAAAGATCATGACCGCCTGCTCGCGGTGGAGGCTCAGCTCTGTCAGGGGAATGGTGTCGGACCTGTACGGGCCCCATTCCATCAGCAAGTCGGGCAATCTGGCTTCGGGTATCACGGGGTACTCGAAGTTTTCAAAGGCAATCTGCTCCTGGGCTTCCACGCTGATCAGAAATTCAATCAGCCGGACGGCATTGTCCCTGTTTTGCGAGGCCGCGGTAATACCCGCACCGCTGATATTCACATGGCTGCCGCGGCCTCCCTGGTTGGGGAAGTGCACCCTGACCTGCCTGGCGACCTCCCTCTCCCGGGGGTTGGGGGAATTATGAAGAAGCCCCATATAATAGGAATTGATAATTGCCACATCGCCCAGTCCTGCTGCTATGAACTTGACCTGGTCGCGGTCGTTGCCCCTTGGCGCCTGGGCCATATTATCCACAAGGGCCCTGGCCCACTCAAGGGCCCCGTGTGCACCTTGTGCGGCTATTATCGAGGCCATCAGGGCCTGGTTGTAGTGGCTGGCAGAAGAACGGACCAGCACCTTGCCTTTCCATTGCTCTCCGGCCAGTGCCTCGTACCCGGAAAGTTCCGACGCGTCAACCCTGTCGGGATGGTACACAATTAGCCGTACCCTTCTTGTCAGCCCTGTCCAGAAAAAATCCTCATCCCTCCAACGGCGGGGCACAGTGCTCCATATCAGTTCGGAATCTATCTTTTGCAATAGGCCAAGTTCCCTGGCCATGATGAGCCGGCTGGCATCGGCTGTTATAATCACGTCGGCCGGGGTACGGTCGCCCTCATTCTGCAACCGCGACAGAAGCTGATCACTATCGGCGCTGATCAGGTTAACCCGTATGCCGGTCTCCCCGGTAAATCTTTCAAGCAACTTATTATCCACATCATAGTGACGCGAGGAGTAAACATTGACAATTTCGCCGTCATAGCTGCATCCGACGGTTATAAAGAAAAAAACAACTGTTACCAGGAGAATTCCCCGCACACAAAACACACATCCGGCCCCTCTATTCTGCTTACTATTTACTTTTTTCATTTTTACACCATGCTGATTATCCTAAATCCCATTTTTTGCATTGCAGGGACTGATGCTTTAATTGCCACGAGCTTCAAAAACTTAAACAGTAAGCTGTTCCACTGTCTTTTTCCCTTAACAAACATGGGTCAACCGATGAGGGATGGATTATAACTGCAAAAATGCAAATTTATTTAATCCAGTTTAAAATACCAAGCTATTTTCAAGTCCTTTTCAGCTCCCGGACCAGGGCCGGGTCCACTAAGGGTCCGAACACCGGTCCGAACACCGTTCCCTTCCCGGATGCAGGGGCTGTCCCCACCACCGGTCAGAACTCCGCCCCCTTGGCCTCGCTTTTTCCGACATTCATCACAGAATTGAGCAGTTTAATAAAGAATGCTTGCAAATCAGATTTAAAAAATTGTAACTTGTCCTGTTATGGGGAGATCGATTGCAGTCGCGACACCCTCGGGTGGGTCGCTTCTATTATTACAGAAGAAATGTTCATTAATCACTCAAAAGGATTTGTTATGGGAAAAAATGCCTATCATCATTCCTGTTTTAGCCCCGCCCAAAACGGGAGCCTGATCGCGGCACCCGGCCATGGCCGGGACCAGAACATGGGCTGCAACGGCCTTGCACTTCGTACACAGGCCGTTTTGTTTTTTTTCATCGCGGCAGTATTTGCCCTTTTCCTGAAGCCGCTGCCGGCATTTTCGGCCAATCCCGTGGCCGGCATAGACTGCAATTGCACCAAAACCGGCGATTACGTCGCCCCGCACCTGGGCGTAGTACCCAGTGTCAATCTGCAGACCGTCGATGAAGGGTTATCCCCGAATTCAATCTACCGCATCGTAACCACATCGAGTTCCATAACTATTTACAAAAATGAGCCCAACGGCGCTCTGGTGCTGACTATTTCCGGCATACCTGAAGGCGCAGGATGGGGTTTCAGTCCGGATGATCACCGCTTTGTTTACCACTATATCACGGCCGGACAAGAGACCCTTGAGCTTTACAACCTGCGGCAGCCTGCCAATCAGCCCGGTACCATCAGCCGGACGATCGTCGCCGGTGATGGCTCCCGGATCCGGTTCAGTCCGAAAGGAATCTACCTGTTCTACCTGGCGGTCCGGCCCAACGGCGATACTGATGTGAGCATTATGGATACCACGGGCATTGTAGGCCATACTACCTCTTTTACCCCCGCACAGGGCGTTGGACTGGAAGGGGATAAGGTTAATAATTCCACCTGGGGTTTCAGCCGCGACGATCACGATCGCACCCTGGTATACGCATGGACAAAGGGAGGAAACAGCATTCAGGTAAGGGTTGTAAACCTGGCGGAAAATCTGACCGTTGCCGATCTCTCATTGCCGACCGTCTACTCCTCTTTCTGGCGGTTCAGCCGGTGCGGCGATGTCATTGGCCTCTACATTCAGGAGGCAGGCGTTGTCTCGGCAAGCAATCCAAACCCGGTACGTATCCGTTTGCATAGCACCCTGAAAGTTCAAACCTTGTACAATGAATCCTTTTCTGCAATCGACTACACCCTTTTTTCCTGCGACGACTCGAATCACCGGGTGACCATCGGCACCACTTCCTATGATCTGGCCCCCAACACAGCATCCCAGGAGTGCCATGTTGAACCTGAGCCGGAGGCGGAGCTGGAAAGCCTGACACTGTCAGACTCGGGTGTGACAGGCGGAGAGAGCGTCACAGGAACCGTGACACTTACCCTTCCGGCCCCCGCAGGGGGGTTCACCATTACATTAAACAGTAACCGCTCCCAGGTTACCGTGCCGCCTAATGTCGTCGTACCGGCCGGTAATAAGTCAGCCGAATTCGAAATACAGACTGTACCGGTGGAAAATTCACTGACAGCTGCAATCAAAGCTTCGGCCGACGGCATTGAAAAAACCCGAAACCTGACCATCGGTCCGCCACGGCTAATCAGCATCTCACTGGATAATGAATCCCTGTACGGCGGCAATTCGACACAGTTGCGGCTTGAGCTGGACGGGCATGTACCTTCCGGTGGAGTGGAGATCATCCTTGAGCACGATGGCGGTGATGCTGTGGAAATGCCCGCTACAGCACGGATATGGTCGGGCAGGACCGGAAGTGTCTGGTTTGAAACAAGGGGGGTAGCGGCCCCTGCAGACATAACCATCAGCGGCAATCTCGTACAGGAGCGATCAACAACACTGCACCTGATGCCCGCTGAAGTGCAGGAGTTATTGATTAACCACGAAGATTTTTCTCCCTGCGTCCTTCGGTGGGCGGATAACCGGGCCATCGGTGGACGACGGATCAGCTTCCAGGTAGAACTCAATGGCGAAGCCCCACCCGACGGTGCGGTGATCCATCTCTCAAGCGGTGATCCATCCCGGCTTACCGTCCCGGCTTCAGTTGAAATCGGGGGATTGGACAGATC
>SLNU01000338.1 GCA_007132865.1 Bacteroidales bacterium
GGTCGCGATTACGGATGCCTTCGTGTCCAATGCCTCCTCCGTGCGCTCGATAAATACCTCCTTTTCTCCTTGCTCGGCTTCCTTGAACATCTGTCCGCCCCCGGCACCGCAGCACAGGGCGAACTGCTTGTTGCGTCGCATTTCCAGCAGGTTTCCACCAAGGGTTTTAATGATGCGCCTTTGGGGGTCATAAATGCCGTTGGCCCTTCCGAGGTAACAAGGGTCGTGGTAGGTAATTCCCTGGGCCGAGAAAACCTGCGGATCACATTTCAGCTGCCCGCTTGCCAGGGCCGCATCCAGAAAGTCCACATAACTGATTATTTCATAATTGCCGCCCAGCTCCGGATACTCGTTGCGGAACACATTGTAGCAATGCGGACAGATCGTAATGATCTTTGCAATGTTGTATGATTTGAATAATTCTATCAGCTGCAGGGCCTGCATCTGGAAGAGCATTTCATTGCCGGCACGTCGGGCAGGATCTCCGGTGCAGGATTCTTCCCGGCCCAGCACCGCATAGCTTGTGCCCAAATGATTAAGGATGCCTGCGAAAGCCCTGGCCACTTTTTTGTAACGATCGTCAAAAGCTCCGGCGCAACCCACCCAAAAAAGGTATTCGGGACTTTCACCCCTGGCAGCGAGTTCTGACATTACCGGAACTTGGATGGGTTCTTTGGTCAGCATAAATCGTTGGTTTAAAAAATTTATTCAGCCCACTTGAGCCGGTCTTCATTTGAAAATTGCCAGGGGGCACCGTTGTTCTCAATATTTGAAAAGGTGGCGTTCAGCTCTCCCGGTGCGGCGGCTTTTTCCATCACCAGGTATCTGCGCATCTCCAGGATGATGCCAAGCGGGTCAATATTCACAGGACACTCCATGGAGCAGGCATTGCATGTGGTACATGCCCATAATTCCTCGTCCGTTATCCGGTCAAACAAGCTTTTCTGGTCCGAAAAATCCTTTCCGTGCCTGCGGAGATTTTTCCCCACTTCTTCTATCCGGTCACGGACATCCATCAGCACCTTTCTCGGGGAAAGCTTCTTGCCCGTAATATTGGCCGGACATGCCGAGGTGCAGCGTCCACATTCCGTACAGGCATATGCTTCCATCAGTTGCCTGCGGCTAAGGTCTGCAGCATCCTTTGCACCAAACTGTCCGATCTCCCCCCCTTCAGCCGGTGCCGGGATCTCTGCATTGGGGTCCAGCATCAGTTTGATTTCATTGGTAATGGAGGGCATATTGTCCATCTTCCCCAATGGCCCCATTTTAGAGTAGAACACATTCGGAAAGGAAAGGAATACATGGAGGTGTTTTGAATAAGGTATGTAATTCAAAAAGATCAATACCCCTATAATGTGGAACCACCATGCCGAGCGCTCAAGGGCGACCAGGCTGCTTTCCGGAAGGCCTGTGAAGAGGGGTTGGAGGAACTGGCTGATCAGGAAAGTTCCGCTTGCGGCATAATATTCATGGCCCCGCGACTGCAATATGCCATCTGCTGCATTCATAATCAGGATGGAACTCATCAGCAAGATCTCCGTGACCAGGATGATGTTGGCGTCAGACCTTGGCCATGCGGTCATCTCCTTGTTCCGGAAACGCTTCAGGCGGATCACATTGCGTCGGACCAGGAAAACCACGCAGGCCAGTATTACGGCAAGCGCGAACAGCTCAAAGACGGAGATCAGCACCGGGTAAACCGCCCCTGTGAATAGCAATGAGCGGTGTGTCCCGGCAACGCCATCGATCAGGATCTCGATCATTTCAATATTGATGACAATGAAACCCACATATACAAAGAGGTGCATCACTGCCGAAACCGGTCTGGAACCCATCTTGGACTGGCCAATGGCGACCCTGGCCATTGTTCTCCAGCGCCTTGCTTTGCTGTCTGTCAGTTGGAATTTTTTTCCCAGTCGGATGTTTTGGGAGATTTGCCGGATGTTTCTGGTGAACAGAGCGGCGGCTGCGATCAGCAGCAGACTGAAGATCAGGTTCTGAAGCATCATGTACGCCGGGGTTTAAGACTTCATTTTTTTTACTGCCTCTACCAAAGCGGGCAATACTTTGCTTGCATCCCCGACAATACCGTACTGTGCAGCCTCAAAAATGGGTGCATCCTTGTCGGAATTGATGGCCACTATGTATTTGGAGGAACTGATGCCGGCAAGGTGTTGCGTGGCTCCGGAGATCCCGATGGCAAAATACAGGTTGGGGGCAATGATCTTACCGGTCTGACCTGTATGTTCCTCGTGGGGACGCCATCCCTCGTCGGAGACGGGACGGGAGCATGCAGTTGCACCGCCAAGCAAGTCAGCCAGCTCAACCAGTGGGGCCCAGTTGTCAGGGGTTTTCATGCCCCGTCCGCCGGAAACCACGATTTCTGCATCTGTCAGAAGGGTCTTCCCGCTCTGCTTTTGGGTATCCAGCACACGGGTCCCGGATGGCGACGCTTCAAGGCTGGCAACGCTCCTTTCGATGACCGGGTCTGCCGGATTTTCTGCCAGGTCAAAGGAATTCTGGGCCAGGGTAAGGATCCTGGTGTCGGTTTTCAACTCCATCTGGGCAAAGGCATTTCCGGAAAAAACCCGCTTGCTTACCAAAAATGGCTGGAGCGATGCGGGCAGTTGGTTAACCCCGGATGCCAGGGCGGCCTTCAAACGGACAGAAACACGGGGAGCCAACGATTTCCCGGCATTGTTGTTGGCCATGATCAGCACATTTGCGTTTTCCCTGTTTGCCGTATCAGCAATCAGGCGGGCATAAGCCTTGCTGTCAAAATGAGACAATGGCCCCCTGTCGAGCTGGATAATGCGGCCAATACCATACCGGCCAAGGGTCTTGAGTTCCTGGTCATCTACATCCCCTATGGAAAGGGCGATGGCCTGGGTTTGCATCATTTCAGCCAGTTTTACGGCATAGGACACCAGCTCATAAGACAGCTTCTTGAATTTTCCGTCCCAATTTTCTGTATATACGATCACGGACATATCTATGATTGGATTTTCGGTGAATAATTAAAGTACTTTGGCTTCATTCTGCAGCCATTCGATCAATTGGGCCGGGTTTTCCGGATCTGCAAATTTACAGGCCGCCCTGGGTTTGGGGGGATCAAAGCTGCTTATGGCAGTCAGGGGTTCTGCCGGGGCGGGCTCCACAAGTTGTATGGGCTTGGTCCTGGCCTGCATAATGCCCCTCATGGATGCGATTCGTGGTTCTTTGGCAATGCCCTTTTGCACGATCCCCACAAAAGGAACTTCCACGGAAAGCTGTTCCTTTCCGCCGTCGATCTCACGGGTCACGATGATGTCACCGTTTTCGATCCGGAGTCCGGATATGGCGGATACAGAAGGCAGGTCCAGCATTTCAGCCAGCATGCTGCCGACATTTGAGCCGTTGTAATCGCTGGACTCAATACCGCAGAGAACAATATCGAATGCGGCCGTCTCAAAGATTTGTTTAAGCTGGGCTGCGACCTGGTATGCATCACGTGGCTCAGCATCCACCCTGAAAGCTGCATCGGCGCCTATGGCCAGGGCTTTTCTGATTGTGGGTTCTGCAGATACCGGACCCACATGTGCAATAGTAACCGATTCGACTCCGTTGCCCGCATCATCTTTTAGTTCCAGGGCGCGGGTAAGGGATAATTCATCCCATGGGTTGATCACCCATTGAATGCCGGTCTGGTCCAGCCGGGTATTGTTGTCCGCGAACTTCACCTTGGTGGTGGTGTCGGGAACGTGGCTAATACAAACTAAAATTCGCATCGTTTAATTATTTGTTAAGGTGTGGATTTTTTGCATGCCTTGGCCATGTGACATACGGGAACCATAAGCTGGTAAAAAGGCTACAAATATAAGAATTATTGGAAATAAATAACCCACGGGGGAACCGGGGGTTTTCCTCCGGCCACCCGTGGGCTTGCCAGTCGTTTTGCCATACTGCAGAAGCAGTGGGATGGGTTATTTTCCAGACTTTTTGGGTCCGGGACTGCCCATGATACGCTCCTTCTCCTTAATATCGTCAAAACATTCCCCCTGGCAGGTGAAGCAGCTTTCAATCAGCGTCTCACTGATGCCCATTGTGGAGTAAC
>SLNU01000090.1 GCA_007132865.1 Bacteroidales bacterium
TAAAGAAAGACGACGGGAAAAAAGCCCGCTCCTACCGTCCGTCTCCGGGTCAGGGCATTTCTGCCGCGCCCAGGCTGATCACCGAAGCCACCGGTGACAGGGAGGAGCGCCGGCCTTCGGGGAGTGTGGAATTGGACCGGGTGCTGGGTGGCGGAATCGTTTCCGGGGCCCTGATGCTGATCGGCGGCGAACCCGGGATCGGGAAGTCCACCCTGATGCTGCAGGTGGCCCTGCAGATTCCTGACCGCAAAGTACTGTACATTTCGGGGGAGGAAAGTGAGGGGCAGCTCCGCATGCGTGCCACGCGCCTTGGAATGGACAAACCCCAGTGCTATGTCCTTACCGAAACCGATACCGAGCTAATCTTTAAACACATTGATGAACTACAGCCTGATCTGGTGGTGGTCGATTCCGTGCAGACCCTGACCACACCCAATATCGATTCCTCGGCAGGCAGCATTTCCCAGATCCGGGAGTGTGCCGCGGAGTTCCAGCGTTACGCAAAGGAAACCGGCAAGCCAGTGTTTTTGATCGGGCACATCACCAAGGAGGGCTCTTTGGCCGGACCGAAGATTTTGGAGCATATGGTCGACACGGTATTGCAGTTCGAAGGAGACCACAACCATGTGTATCGCATCCTGCGGGCCACCAAGAACCGCTTTGGAAGCACCAGCGAGCTGGGTATTTTTGAAATGCGAAGCAACGGCCTCCGGGAGGTCTCCAATCCCTCAGAGATCCTGCTCTCCCAGCGGGATGAGCCCATGAGCGGGGTGGCGGTTTCCTCCACAATAGAAGGGCAGCGCCCCATCCTGATCGAGACGCAGGCGCTGGTCAGCTCGGCCGCTTACGGCACTCCGCAGCGGTCCTCCAACGGCTTTGACCTTCGAAGGCTGAACATGCTGCTGGCCGTGCTGGAAAAACGTTGCGGGTTCCGGATCGCCGCCAAGGACGTGTTTTTAAACATTACCGGAGGCATCAAGGTTGACGATCCGGCGATCGACCTGGGGGTAATCTGTGCCGTACTCTCCTCCAGCGAGGACATCCCCATTGATGAAAAGACGTGTTTTGCGGCGGAAGTCGGACTAACCGGGGAGATCCGGCCGGTGATACGCATTGAACAACGCATCGGCGAGGCCGAAAAGCTGGGATTCCGCGAAATGTTCGTGAGCAAGTTCAACCTGAAAGGGATGGAAAAAAAGTTCCACAACATCAAGATCCATCCTGTAAGCCGCATCGAAGAGGTGTTCAGGGCGCTTTTCGGCTGAAAATTTCTCCCAGTGCATCCGCTATGCGCGGATACTGAAACTGAAATCCGGCACGTTGCAGCTTCTGAGGCAACACGGCACTACCTTTTGTGATGATGGTGGCGGCCTCCCCGTAGAGGAGGCGGACGGCAAAACCGGGGACCGGGATAAAGGCCGGCCGGTGCATGGCTTTTCCGAGTGCGCGGGTGAAGTCGCGGTTGGTGAGGGGAGTCGGACTGCAAATGTTGAGGGGTCCGACCATGCTTTTTTTGTTTATGGCAAAGCCGATGGCCCTGGCCAGGTCGGCAATGTGGATCCACGACATGATTTGTTTTCCGGTTCCGATCCATCCCCCTAGCCCGAAACGGAACGGAAGGGCCATGGTTTTCAGGGCGCCCCCGTTTTTCCCAAGCACCATCCCGAAACGGAAATTCAACACCCGTGTGAACGCCCCGGCCTTCCTTGCCTCCAGCTCCCAGTCGCGACAAACCGCTCCCAGGAAACCGTCGGAGATCTGCTGGTCGTCTTCGGTAAACACCCCGTGGTCGGGAAAAATATTTACCCCGGATGCGCAGATGAACACCTCCGGCGCTTGTTCCATCTGGCTCATGGCCTCCACCAGGTGGCGGGTGGTGGGAATGCGGCTGTCGTAAATCTGCTGCTTGTATTTCTTCGTCCACCGCCCGATGATGGGCGCCCCGGCAAGGTGGATCACCACCTGGCTGCCGTTTAAAAGCGAAGCCAGTTCGCCAGGGTCACCCCCGAGCAGGTCCCTGGGGATGGCGCGTACCTCATAGCCCTGGCCGAGGAGCCAATCAGACAGATAGCCGCCGATAAAGCCGGTCTGACCACTGATGGATACGGTTTTTTGCATGGAATTTGTGGCGTGTTTGTTTTTTTGTCGGATGGGACCTGGTGCCTGGTTGATAATGAAAACAATTAAGCCCGGAAATGTTCATTGCATGGCCCTGAAATCAATTATTGTGATTATTTTTGCGGGTTAATCGTTTTTGTTTAAGAAAACACCTTGCTATGTTAAATAAAGGCCTTGCTTTTCTGATTCCTGCCTTGGGCTTGTTGCTGCTGCAGCCGGCTGCGGCCCAGGAGGTGTGGACACTGGAGGCCTGCGTGGCCCACGCCCTGGAAAACAATATACAGATCAAACAACAGAAACTGGGGGTCAATATGGCCCGGGAGAATCTGCTGCAAAGACAGGCGGGGCGATTCCCCAACCTGAATGCCAATGCTTCGCACGGGTACAACTTTGGCCGCACCATTGACCCGTTTACCAATGAGTTCGCGACCGAAAGGGTGCAGTTCAACAACTTCAACCTGGGAGGCGGCATGACCCTTTTCAGTGGGTTCCAGATCCACAACAGCGTCAAGCAAAGCGAGATGGAGCTCGAAGCCAGCCGCTACGACGTGGCCACGATGGAGAACGATATTGCCCTGGCGGTCGCCTCGGCCTATCTGCAGATCCTGTTCAGCATGGAGCTGCTCGACATGGCACTGAACCAGTATGAGATCACTGAACAGCAGGTGAGTCGGACTGGCCAGCTGGTGGATGCCGGCACCCTGCCGCGGGGCAGCCTGTTTACCGTGCAGGCCCAGTTGGCGGGAGAAGAGGTGCAGGTGGTCAACGCCCGCAACCAGCTGGATCTCGCCTACCTGAACCTGGCACAGTTGCTTGACCTGGATGATGCAGAGGATTTCCGTATCCTGGTGCCGGAGATCGCCATCCTGCCGGATGACGACCTGGAGCACTCCCCCATGCAGATCTTCAGCACCGCGGTGCGGACGCAACCGGAGGTGATGGCATCAGATTTCAGGGTAGCGAGTGCCGAGAGGGGTCTGAGTGTGGCCCGTGGCGGCCGGAGTCCCATGCTTAGCATACGGGGAAGCTATGGGACCGGCTTTTCGGGTGCCAGCAGGGAAGTTACGGATGCCGTGATGGGAGAGCCGCAACAGATTGGCCAGACAGCCACTGGGATTGCGGTGTTTGCACCAACCTTTGAATACGAAACACGCATCAAGCCGTTCCGCGACCAACTTAGCGACAACCTGAACCGCAATATCGGGCTGTACCTGACCATTCCCATCTTCAACAATTACCAGACGCGGACCACCATCGGGCGCTCGCAGATCGCACTGGAGAATGCACGCTTGTCCCGGCAGCTGGTGCGCGACCAGTTATTCAAAACCATACAGCAGGCGCATGCCGACGCACAGGCCGCGCTGAAGCGCTACATGGCCTCTGAGAAGAATGTGGACGCACTGGAGGAGTCGTTCATGTACACCGAACAAAGATTCAACGTGGGTATGGTGAACGTACTGGAATACAACGATGCCAAAAACAGGCTGACCGCGGCCCAGTCCGAAATGCTGCAAGCAAAATATGAGTACGTGTTCCGGACCAAGATACTGGACTTTTACGTGGGGATACCCATTACGCTGTAGCGGCTGGTGAAACCGCTGCGCGTGCACGTGAAAACATGCAAGGCGTGCAGCAAACAACCCCAGCGGTTGCACCAACCAGCAGTGGCGATCAAATAAATATATCAGAATTCAAATATTTACTACTGTAGCACAATGAAAACAAAAAAACCTTTGAAGTACGGCCTTATTCTCGTGGGGGTGCTTATCATTTTCCTAATCGTGGGACGAAGGGCCGGATGGGTTGGATCCACGGAGGCGGTCCGTGTGTCCACTGAGTCGATCGAACGAAGAAATATCATGGAGATCGTAACGGCCAGCGGGAAGATCCGCCCGGTCACCGAGGTGAAGATCAGTCCGGATGTCTCCGGCGAGATCATCCAGCTTGAGATACAGGAGGGGGA
>SLNU01000249.1 GCA_007132865.1 Bacteroidales bacterium
ATGATGACACCCACGTCACAACCTCCTGGTTTGGGGTTTACTGCCGCTATACCATTTCCAACTCCAACCGGTTTTACTTTGACGATTTTTCGGTGGGCGAGCATGTGGTGGATACCGAACCACCGCTGGTGGAACATGTACAGGTGGAAAATGCCACCACCCTGCGGGTTTATTTCAACAAGGTGGTGGATGCCTTGTCATCCGAAAACACACAAAACTATTTGGTGGATCAAGGGGTGGGGCATCCGCTGATTGCGAGCAGGGACCCCTCCATGCCCAACAGCGTCAGCCTGCTGTTCTCCGAAAGCTTTACAGTGAACCAGGTCTACAATTTGCAAATCAGTGAAGTTGAGGATTACCTGGGCAACGCCATGGAGGATTTTTCCGGAGAATTCGTCTATTTTGTTCCAAGCAGGTTCGATGTGGTTTTCAATGAATTGATGGTGGACCCGACCCCTGTAGTCGGACTCCCGGCTTATGAATACATAGAGCTTTTCAATACGTCGGAATTCCCAATTAATTTGGAGGGCTGGGTGTTGCAACACGGAACCACCCAGCGCACCCTTCCATTCGCCCCCATCCCTTCTAAGGGGTTCCTGCTGCTGGTCACGGAAACCGCTTACCCATTTCTGCGGGAATTTGGAAATGTGGTGGCCGTTCCGGGTCTTTCGCAGACTGCGCTGACCAATGCCGGGACCGACCTGTTGCTAGTTGATCCGGAAGGGAATGTGGTTTCTTTTGTTTCCTATACGGACCGATGGTACCAGGACCCTGCAAAAAGCAATGGCGGATGGTCGCTGGAGAAGATCGACCCCTACAATTTCTGCCAGGGAATGGAGAACTGGAAAGCCTCAACGGATCCCAGGGGCGGCACTCCCGGTGAACCAAACGCCGTGCTGGGAAGCAATCCCGATAACACCCGCCCCAGCCTGCTCAGGGCAGGCTTCGAAGGACCTACGTCCATTCTCCTTTACTTCAGTGAACCCATGAATGAGAAGTCCCTCGCAGAGGCATCAAACTACCAGCTGGACCAGGGCATCGGGCAGCCTGTTTCGGTTGCCCCGCTGCTGCCTGACTATTCAAGGGCCATGCTGAACCTGCCACAGGCCCTTCAGCCAGGTGTCATTTATCAGCTTGTATTGGATCCGGACATGACAGACTGCGCGGGCAACCCCCTGGAGCGCAGGACCACGCGTGTGGCTGTGCCGGAATATGCAGAGGCCTTTGACGTGGTCATCAATGAAGTCTTGTTTAACCCGCCTGATCGGGGGGCCCGCTATATCGAGATTTACAATCGCTCTGAAAAGGTGTTTGACCTGAGGAACCATCTGATTGCTTCCAAAGACACAATTGAAGGATACCTGAATACCATTCACGAGGTTTCTCAAACCTCCTTCCTCTTTTTCCCGGGGGATTATGTGGTGCTGTCTGCCAACCCCGATGCCGTGAAGGATACCTATATGACGACAAATCCCGGAGGCTTTGTCCGCACCCCGGGAATGCCCCGGATGACCAATGCCAACGGGGTGCTGGTCCTTGCCTCCAGAAGCCTTGACATCATGGATATGTTCGTGTATGAAGAGGACATGCATCTTCCGTTGCTGACAAGCTATAAAGGTGTGGCATTGGAACGGGTCAACCCAAACCAGCCGACGCAGGACAGGTCGAACTGGCATTCTGCTTCCAGGTCGTCGGGCTACGGTACGCCGGGCTACAGAAACTCCCAGTACTCCCCTGACATTGCAGCCGGCAAGGGAAGCATCGAAGTCCACCCGGAAGTTTTTTCACCGGACGGAGACGGACAGGATGACCTGCTGAACATAGCCTATGCCTTCGATGAGCCGGGCCTGGTTGCCAACGTCCGCATCTTCGACAGCCGGGGCAGGCTGATCAGGATGCTGGCCCCCGGTGAGCTCCTTGCCACATCCGGGGTGATTACCTGGGACGGAACGACTGATGACGGAATGAAAGCCCCGATCGGGATCTACATTATTCACATGGAAGTATTCGAGCCGGGTGGTCAGGTAAATAATTACCGGGCCTCGGCCGTACTGGCGGGACGCTTATAGTCCCTGGCAGGGCGCTTATAATCCCCGTCCTGGCGCTTATGGCCCCGCCAAAACGGCCAGAATCTTTCGGCCTGATGCGGCCCCGCCACAACTGCCAGGGGCCTTCGGCCCGATGCAGTCCCGCCAGGCAGGGGTCTGTCACGGCGTGAACCCGATGGTGGCTACCCAGACCCGCACATCCTCCACATCAAGGAGCCGGGTGACGCAAGCTTCCAGCGTGGATCCCGTGGTGAGCACGTCGTCTACCAGCAATAACCTGTGGGCCCTGCCCAGCATCTCCTCTTTCACTTCAAATGCCTCTTTGACATTTTCCCATCGATGGAACCGGCTTTTCCTGGTTTGCGTTGGGGTGGCGGCTGTTCGAAGCAGGGCGGTGGTGTTCAGGGGAATACCCGTGATCCTTGAAATGCCCTCCGCAAAAACTTCGCTCTGGTTGAAGCCACGACTTTGTAGCCGTTTCTCGTGGAGTGGGACCGGGATTACAGCCTGCAGGTCGCGAAAAAAGGGGGAGAGGAGAAGCTCCCTCCCCATCAGCTTGCCGAGATGTCGCCCCAGGTCCTTTCGGCCATTGTACTTCAGCCGGCGTACAAGAGACTGGACCCCTCCTCCCTTATGGTAATAATACAAAGCCGTTGCACCCTCTATTTCAGTGCGCCCCCAGAAGATCCGGGTCATTGGGTTTTCCCGGTGCATATGAAAACCGGTGCGGGGAAGGCCGTGGTCACAGCGGGTGCACAGGTGTGTTTCCCCTGCGACCAGGATTCCCTGGCACGACTCACAAAGCGATGGAAAAAACAGGGCGAACAGATCCTCTAGCATTGAAATTGACTTCATTGAAGTTTCAAACTAAATGGTGTGGGAAGAAAAAATGCATTAAATTTGCTTGTGATAAAAATAGGACCGGCTTATCATATTATCAATAACCGGTCGTTCTATCTCGGTGAACGGATCATATTAATCATCAAATAATTGGAGGTTTATACCATATGGGAACAATTAATGAAGGTGGTCAGCCGGGCTATGACCGCCGAAATGAAAAAATCTACAAGGGAACGATTCTGGCTTTGGTGATTGTCATTGCCGTTGTTTCCTTTTTTCTGATCACCAGCCGAAAGTCGCTTAAGGAAGCCCAAAACCTGCGGGCTTTTACGGAGGAGCTGAACACGGAGCTGCAATGGGAATTGGACTCTGTTCTTGCCGATTACAACCAGGTAAAGCTCGAATATGACAGCATCCTTGTAGACAAGGACAGCATTATTCAGGAAAGTGCCCGGGAGATTCAGCAATTGATTGCCCGTCAGGCCGACTACAACCGGATCAGGCGACAGCTTAACGGACTCAGGGAGGTGACCCAGAACTATGTGAAGGAGATCGACAGCCTGGTTACCGTTAATCAGGTGCTTAGGGCAGAAAACGTACAGATCAGGGAAGAGATCCAGCAGGTCAGGGCCCGCACTACTGAGCTGGCCCAGGATAAGGAAGTCCTTACAGAGAAGGTGGAACTCGCAGCCACCCTTAGGGCCTATCAGTTGGATGCGACCGCGATCAGGGTTCGTGGTGGCGGACGAGAGGAGGAAACGGACCGGGCAAGAAGGGCCGAGCAGATCAGGATCTGCTTCTCCATTGCTGAAAACCCCATTGCCCCGCAAGGCAATCGGAACATCTATGTGCGAATCGCCGCCCCCAACGGGGACATCCTGCGAATCAGCGATGACGATGCCTATGCCTTTGTTCATGAGGTGGATACCCTGCAGTACTCTCTCAGGGGAGCGGTAGACTATCGTAACCAGGAATTGACGAAATGCCTGTACTGGCAGCGACTGGAAGAGTTTGAACCCGGACTTTACCTCATTTCCCTGTATACGGATGGGTTCAAGCTTGGAGAAACCTCCGTGGCATTGAGGTAATCAATACCAGGGGCTAACCAAACAGCAATACAGCATGGAACGCGGAACTTCAACAGGTAAAAAATTCGGAAATTCCATCAGTAGGAAGAAACAATCCTTTGCGGCCCCGGTCATTTTCCTTTCCCTGCTGACCCTGTTGCTGGCGGTTTCAGTCGGATTGTTGCTAAGGCAGGCCCTGAAGCAAAAAGAGATCGTAGAGGTCACCGTCATCGAAAAACAGGATCTTTATTCACAAAAGGAGGTGTTGATCCAAAAGCTCAATGACCTGGAAGCAGCCTATCAAATACTTGTAAGCGCCAATGCCGGTTACAGGCAGGAGCTGCTTTCAAATAAGGAGGAGATACAACAGCTCCGGGAGCAGATCCGCCAGGTTGGCAGTCCGGAGGTGCTTGCCCTTTACGTCAGCAGGATCGAAGACATGAACGTCCAGCTTGATGATTTCCGTTCGCGAATCGACCATCTGCAATCAGAAAATAGGGTGCTCACGGGCGAAAACGTTCAGATCCGAAGTGCCCTGGACCAGGTTACCGGGATCAGCAATGAGCTGCAGTCGGAGAACATGGAAATGGCTGAGCAGATCCGCCGGGCAAGCATATTAAACCTGTCGGATGTCCGTATCCTGCCCCTGAGGGAGACACGCCGGGGAGAGCGGGAAACAATGCGGGCAAGCCGCGCAGATAAACTAAGGGTCTGTTTCAACATACAAAAAAACACCCTGGCCGAGGCCGGCGAGCATGCTTTCTACCTGCAGTTCCTCGGACCCAATAACCAGGTGCTCGGCAACGAATTCCAGGAATCCTTTGACTTCCAGGGACAACAGATAAGCCTGTCGCATAAAGAGAGTATATATTACCAGAACGCTGAGAAAACCGCTTGTGTCGATTTTGACTATCCTGCGGGTTTTGAAAAAGGCACCCACCAGCTAAGGATTTTTTCCAATGGAAATGAGCTATGGCGCGGCCTTTTTGATTTAAATTGACAACAGATGAAGATTTCCTATAATTGGCTGAAGGACTACGCGGGTTTTACCGAAAGTCCGGAGGAACTGTCTGTGCTGCTGACAGACTGCGGACTTGAGGTGGAAGGCCTTGAAAAATTCGAATCTATAAAAGGCGGTCTGAAGGGGGTGGTGACCGGGAAGGTGCTGTCCTGTGAAAAGCATCCCGACGCCGACCGGCTGACCCTTACTGGGGTGGACATAGGTAAGGGTTCCGCGCTGCCCGTGGTTTGTGGGGCCCCGAATGTGGAAGCTGGACAAAAGGTGCTCGTGGCCACGGTCGGGACCACGTTGTTCCTCCCGGGTGGCCCGTTGGAAATAAAAAAGGCAAAAATCCGCGGGCAGTCCTCGGAAGGGATGATCTGCGCTGAAGATGAGCTGCAGCTTGGGACCGACCATGGCGGGATCATGGTGCTTCCGGTAGATACGCCTGTTGGCGTGCCGGCAGCTGATTTTTTTAAATTGGAGTCGGATTGGGTATTTGAGATCGGGCTGACCCCAAATCGCATCGATGCGGCATCCCACTTTGGTGTTGCCAGGGATGTGGTGGCTGTAATCAATCACCAAAGCCGCACACGCAAGCTTCGCGCAAAAATGCCGGACATCAGCGGGTTTTCTGTGGATGATGAAAGCCTGCCCATCTCCGTGCGCATTGAGGACCCGGAGGCTTGTCCGCGGTATTGCGGATTGACAATTAGCGGAATCCACGTGCAGGACTCGCCTGCATGGCTGAAGTTTCGGCTGCAGGCGATCGGACTCAAGCCCATAAACAATGTGGTGGACATCACCAATTATGTGCTACATGAACTGGGCCAGCCCTTGCATGCCTTTGATGCCAGGCAGGTGGCCGGCAAGCAGGTGGTGATCAGAAAGCCGGAAAAGGGGACCCCCTTTGAAACCCTGGATGCAGAAACCGTGAAACTGAGCGGAGAGGACCTGATGATATGCAATGCCTCTGAGCCCATGTGCATGGCTGGAATCCTCGGTGGTATCCATTCCGGAGTGACCTCAGAAACCAGAGACATTTTTTTGGAGAGCGCTCTTTTCAGTCCGGTCGGGATTCGCCGGTCGTCAAACCGGTTCGGGATAAAGACAGATGCTTCCTTCAGGTTTGAAAGGGGCGCGGACCCGCAAATGACGGTTTTCGCACTGAAACGGGCCGCCATGCTTATCAGGGAAATTGCCGGTGGCAGAATCAGCTCCCAGGTCGTTGACGTGCATCCGGGGGAGTCCACTCCCGTTAAGCTGGCTCTCAAAACAGACTACGTCCATAAGCTGATCGGGAAAAAGATCCCGGTGGAGGAGATTCGAGGCATCCTTATGGACCTCGATTTTGAGATCACGGAGGAAAAGGAAGGGAGCCTGAGCCTTCAGGTGCCGCCTTACCGGGTGGACGTGACCCGCCCCGCCGATGTGGTGGAGGAGATTTTGCGCATTTACGGGTACAACAATGTGGAACTACCCGACAGGTTATACTCCTCCATTGTGTTATCCCCAAAACCGGACAAAGAGAAATTGCAGAACGTGGTTTCTGACCTGCTGGCCTCCGTGGGTTTTCTGGAAATCATGAACAACTCCCTGACCAGGGGGCACTATTATGAGTCGGATGGGTTTGCCCCTGAACGATCTGTCCGGATTCTTAATCCGCTTAGCCAGGACCTGAACGTTTTGAGGCAGTCTTTGCTGTTTGGCGGACTGGAAACGGTGGCGTTCAATCAGAATCGCAGGATGGAGGACATGAAGCTGTTTGAGTTCGGGAATATTTATGAAAAGGTCGCAGGGGGGCAGAAGAAGGGTGTCGGAATTGAGAATTACCGCGAACGAATGGTACTTTCCCTTTTCATGACCGGTCGCGTGCATCCCGAAACCTGGCAGGCCGGAGACGCTGCCCTGGGTTTCTTTGACCTGAAGGAAGCGGCGTTCTCCGTGTTTGAGCGGATCGGCCTGGATGCGAACGCCAGTAAAATGGTGGTACTGAAAGACCATGCTGTTTTACAATATGGGGTGAACCTGGAAGGAGAAAGCGGGTTGCTCGCCAGCATGGGCATGGTTTCCAAGGGACTGACCAGGCGGTTTGACATCAGAAATGATGTGTATTGTGCCACCCTGGAGTGGGATCGCCTGATGCAACTATCCGACAAAAAAACATTGCTGTTCAGGGACATTCCCAAGTTTCCCGAAGTCAGGCGCGATCTCGCATTGCTTATTTCAAGGGAAGTGCCGTTCTCCCGAATCGAGCAGCTGGCCTTTGAGACCGGGAAATCTTTATTGAAACAGCTTAGATTGTTTGACGTTTACCAGGATGAAAAACTGGGAAGAGACAAGAAATCCTATGCGGTCAGCTTTACCTTGCAAAATCCGGGTAAAACTCTTACTGATAAGGAAATAGACCAGGTGATGAACAAGCTGGCCGGGGTTTTCGAAAAACAATTGGGCGCAGTCATCCGCTGAGTCCGCACGCCGGACCTATTAAGGCGCATGCCGCGTGCGTAAACCATAAGCGGTTTATATAATCCACCAATGCCTTCATTGGTGTCTGTCGGACCTTAATAGATGATGACTTTTTCAAGGTAGACAAGTCCCCCGGTTTCAACCCTCAGGTAATAGACCCCGGCAGCAAGGCCGCTTAATGGAATTCGCAAGGTCGTTTGGCCTGGCCCGAGGTCGACCGTGTGGCGCAAGACCGTCGTGCCATGGTGGTCCAGAAGGCGGATGCCGGCCTGTTGGCCTGTGAGGCGGATACCGACATTCAGGTGATCCCTTGCCGGGTTCGGGAATACCTCCAGCGGGTTCTCACCTGCAGGAGCAGGGATGCCGGTATTGTCAGGGACCATTTCCACAACCACCTCCTTGTCTGCATTCAGGATATCGAACGTCCCGTGGAAGTCAAAGAATTGTTCGCGGGATACCACAAACGGATAGTCACCAGGGGGCAGCTCTGAAATCAGGTATTCACCGGGTTCAAAGGGTTCTCCGTTCAGTGTAATAACGGCATCCGGCAATTCTTCCCGGTGATGGTCTATTACAATGAAGCGGACTTCGAACGCTCCGGTAATATATATTTCCACAATCTTTGGCTCATTTCCAAGGTCGAATGATCCCTCTATCAATAATTCCCCACTGCCGGAGAATATCTTGTAGTGGTAACTTCCCGGGATAAGATCCATGGTCTTGCGCCCCTCTTCAGGCAACAGGGTGGTGGAACCGATGAGCACTTCCAGGTTCTCCAGTTCAGGGTTTTCCCAGTCATTGATTATAAAGGTCACTGGCTGGGGAGGCGGACTGGTCGGTAGTGAGTATCCCAGATACAGGTTGGGTCGTGCAGTGGCATTGCCATTGAATCCGGGGGCAGACAGTAGATCGCTGAATCCGTATGAAACAAGCTTTTTGTCGGATGGGGTACATGCCACCCTGAAATACGGGGAGGTCCAGTCAGACAACATTCCCCAGCTTATTTCAACAACCAGGTTGCTTGTCCCGTCAAAGTGGAAATCTGATGTGTCCCAGTAATGCCAGCCCAGTGAAGAGGGCATCTGGTATGCGTCGGATGAAAATACGACTTGTCCGTCATCCATCGGCACGAAAGAACCGGGTAGTTCGGACAAATTGGTGTGTTTTATCCGGATCCTGAAGTTTGGCAATACGTTCTGTGAGGCAGTGGTCTGGACAAAGAAAAATCCGATGGCATTGATGATGTTGGCCTTGGTACCGACCTCCCCTGCAAAATACAGCATTTGGCTTCGGTTGGCCTTGTACAGATTGTAAAAGGGATATTGGTTGGAGTGATAGTCATCCCTTCCGATAATGGCTTCGGGAGCCTGTCCGATAAAAATGGAAGTGTCAATGGTGGCGACGTGTCCGTCCTGAACGGTCAGTTTCAGGGGGATGGCTTGCCCTACCGGGGTGGAGGGATGGGCGGTCACATTGAAAACAAGCTGTGTTTTGCCCTGGGGCTCAAGGGGCGGGAGAGCAATTTGGGTGGTCTCGAAACTCAGATAGGGGGATTCTGTCTGGAGCGTGGCCAGGGGATTTCGCGCCCTGACATTTCCGGTATTGGCAAGCCGGAAGCCAAGCAGGGCAGAGGCGTCAGGATCGATATGAGCCAGGTTTTTCTGGTCCGGAACTTCCTCCAGAAAGTAAGTCCGGTCAATGTTGAAAACCGGGGCATGCCCGGGAATGACAAAGCTGGACTGCCAGGTGGTATTTCCATCGGTTACATCCAGGATCAGTCTTGCTCTGTGAAGGTTGGGCATGGAAAGCTTTGCCCTCAGGGTAAAGGCGTCTCCCAGGCGAACCGTATTGGATGGTGCCTCGTGGCCCATGCCGTCAAAATGCACTTCATGAGATTCATCGACCAGGCGGATATGGGCATCGGCACTGGAGAGCCTTGCAGAAAGCGGACCGGCCGGGGCAGTCCCGGTATTCTTCAGGTAAAGGTCCACCGTAAAGTCTTCCCCATACAAGGCCTGCTGGCGAAGGTTACCCAGCATGTCATAAAAGAGGACGTTCTCAAGCTGGACATATGGCCCTTCCAAAACGGAGACAGGTACATCCTCGATGTAGGGGATATGTTGGGGCTTGGTTACCACAATCCTGGCATGTCCGGTATTGGTAAATGGTTTAATGGGAAGCTCCAGCCTTCCGTTGTCATCTGTAAACCCGGCCCCGTGTAGCACACCGAAACTGGAGATGGCTACGTAGGAACCCGGGAGTGCCTGCACGACATAACGGTCACGCCCCAGGGGGATGAATGGCATGTGCCAGACACTGTTGGGGCTTGCCTCGGTCAGGTATATCATCGTGGAAGGGTCTCCGAATGTATGGTAGCCCTGCCAGTACCAGGTTGTGTTCGCCTGTGTCTGGTAGTTGGAAACATGGGCTTGCGTGACTGCCAGGTTCCCAAAGATCTGCAGTGCAGCCACAGGCAGGTACTCTTTGGAGAACAATGCATCCATGGCACCGGTTGAAGATCCATCACGGCTTGGTACAAAGCCTTCGTTGTTGCCCTGCATGGGGAAAGCCCCGACCGACCAATAAAAATCCTCATACCAGTGGGTGTCCGGGGCGGACCCGATATATGCCACGGCACCCCTGTTCCTGGCCCTTACCCATGCTTCAGCCATGCTTTCTTCATGGTTGAACAATGCACTTTGACAACAGTTTCCGATGACCAGGGGGAATTTGCCCGCATTTCCCAGGTTGTGGACACCGGTGGTGGAGAGGGTCGGACTGGCCCAGGAGGTGGGGGTGCAATGCCCGGTAAAGGTCACTACCCCGGCCGAGACCTTGTCTGCGGCATACACGTTCTCATAATTGTTCAGGATGGCATGAACGGTCTGATACCCGTTGTCTGCATTGAAATAATTCCTGCTGGCATATTTTACCGTAGGTTGCAGTATGGATTGGTTCCAGGTGAAGTCATGGCCGGCAATGAGCGTGGCTTTGTTCAGAAAAGAAGGATCCTCGAACGCATACTGCTGGTATAGAAGAATTTTTTCGATCTGGTTTTCGAGTTCAGTCGTGTTTCTTGCAGACAACCTTCCGTAGTACATTTCCGGGAAATAATCCCCGTCAACGGATGCATAGTACAGGTCTGTAGGTTTGCCGGTGGCGCTTCCTGTGGCAGAGGGGGGAAGCTTGCCGGTATCCCCGACCAGCACCAGGAAGGTCGGTGCCGGGTTGCCCAGGCTGGCCGAGAGGTATTGCTGGCGGGTATATTGCCTGATACTACCGGCCGTGCCACCGATCTCATCCGTATAGGCTACCTTAACCTGAAAGCCTTTCTGGATCTGCCATTCTATGAACGGAATCAGGGTTTCCCTGAAGTCCGGGTGCGAGATGATCAGCATTTTTATCGGCTGCTTCATCAGGTCTGGGAAGCTTTTCAGAGGGGATTTCGATGGGTTCAGGACCTGGTCGTAAACGCCCTCAAAAAACGGGGAATAGGTCGAGGCCTTGATCTGTTCTGAAAGAAATTTATCGGCCTGGTGATAATGGATGGCAAGCTCAATGTCGTTATACACCCGGATGGTATGACTGGTCGGGTCATAGGCTACCGGGGCCACTGTCAGCCTGGCTATGCGGATACCACGCATCACACCGAGTACTTCTATTGCTGCAAGCTCCGGCTGTATCAGTCCGGCTTTTTCGTAAGACTGGTTCTGAAAAAAGAAGGGGATCACGCCGGGATCCTCCGTTTTTACCATCGAAGGCTGGACCGGGTATAGGGGATGCTGAATGCCCAGGTCTCCCAGGCTGAATGTTTCAGTTGTATAAGAGAGTACCTCCAGGCTTACCTCCGCGCCGAAGGGGATCTCGATAAGTTCTTTGCTGGCAGGAAGCTTTGGAGTGCCCGGCTCGCCCACACTAAAGGCATTGGGCAGAGCCAGGTCGGTGAAGCTGCCGTGACCGGTTTTAATCTCCCTTGCCTCCAGTCTGTCAAACCGAAAAACCAGCCTGGTGCCCTCCCAGCTGTCTGACTTCACCTCTATGCCGCCCTCATGCAGGAGGCCGCCCTCATGCGGGATGCTGTCTTTCGTCAGGATGTCGCCCCCCTTCAGGGAAAGCGTGATTTTCCCTGTGCCGGCAAAAACGCCACCGCCCCAAAGTATAAGCAATATGAGCCAGAAAAAACCGGGGGCTTTTCCCGGCCTGATAAAAACAGTCAGCCCGGAAAAGGAGAAGACAGTGTGTTTATTCATTTCGATCTGGCAAAAGATGCAAATTTTGACAAATGCAAACAGTAAATTTAACCATATTGTCCCTTCTAACCTAATCCGGCAGGCTCATGTCTGCCCAATACGTTCGAAATGCTCCGCAATGGCAGGATGGTGGCCAGCAGTCCGATTCCAAAAACCGTCGCCGCCACCAGGGCAAAATCCGTCCACTTCACAGCCACCGGGTATGCATCGATGATATAGGCTCCGTCTGCCTGTATCGAGATCAGTCCAAACCGAATCTGCAACCAGCATACGAGTCCGCCAAGCACAAGCCCCGCCAGGGCTCCCCCCAGGCTGATCATGACCCCCTCTACCAGGAAGATTCGCCGGATGATCTCCCGGCTGGCTCCCAGGCTGTGGAGGGTGTGGATGTCTGATTTTTTCTCAATGACCAGCATGGTCAGTGAACCGATTACGTTAAAAGCTGCAATCAATAAAATAAAGCTCAGGATGAAAAAGATTGCCCAGCGTTCTGTCTGCATGATTTTATATATGAGGGCTTGTTGCTGGAGCGGGTTTCTTGCAGTGAAGCCATCCCCCAATAAAGATGCTATCTCAGCTTGTACCCGGGAGCGGTTTGCGTCCGGGTGCAGGATGACTGCCAGGGAGGTCACCTCTGAGTCATGTTCGAGCAAACGGCGTGCCAGCCTGAGTGGCACCAGCACGTACTCCATGTCCAATTCCGGCTGTACCTGGAAGATCCCGCTGGCATAGTTGGTGGAGGCGTTGAAGGCCTGGGCAGGCTGCATGCTGACCGTCCGGCCCCGTCGGGGAACGTAAAGGTGCAAAGGGTTGAGAAAGTCATTGATGTTGGCTGCCAACATATAAGCAACCCCCTGTCCGATGATGAAAAAATCAACATCCCCTTCTCTCAGCATGAATTCCCCTTCCACCATCAAGGTGTCCAGACCGGTAATCTCCTGAAAGGCGGGTGAGACCCCCCGCATGGTGACCAAATGCTGACGGTCGCGGTAGGTGATCAGGGCCGTTTCGTCCAGAATCTCGCCATACACGGCAACGCCGGGGATCTTCATAAGCTCGTCCAGAGGAAATTCGTCCATCCGGAACGTTTTCCCCTCTGTCAATGTGATCTCTATATCGGGATTGAATGCATTGAAAAGATTCAGTATCAGCTTTTCAAAACCGTTGAATACGGAAAGCACCACAACCAGGGCCATTGTGCCGACCATCACCCCCACCGACGACACCAGGGTGATGATGTTGATGGCGTTGTGCGACTTTTTTGCGAACAGGTAGCGCCGTGCTATGTAAAATGGAAAATGCAAGATCTGATTGTAAGTTTAAACTTTCCAGGCCTTTACCAGCAGTCCTGTACCCGAACGGTGCCGCAGGTGCAGGTCAGCCAGGTTCAGCAACAAAGAAAAAGGCATAACCAACAGATAATACAGAGGCAGCAAAAACATGAAAAACCGGGAGATTCCGATGAGGGAAATGGGTGTTTTCATGGAAAGATGCCAGGATATGCTGCCGGGCAAGCCGTAGGTGAAGTACGTTTCCACCCTGTTGAAACCTGCTTTTTTCAGCTTATCAGAGATTTCGACACGTCCGTAGCCATCGCGGACATGCTCTTCAATAAACGAGCGGTCTGATCCGCTGTGCACATCGCTTCCACCCTGGTCTGAAGGCGTGCTGATCAGCAGCATCCCGCCCTCCTTCAGGGAGGCATGAAAATTCCTGAAGACCTGATCATCATCCTCTATATGTTCCATAACATCCACACTGAGCACCAGGTGAAAGGCTCCGGGTTTCACAAAGCCGGTAAGGTCGCTTACCTCGAAACGGGTGTTGGTCAGCCCGGCCTTTTGAAAAAAACTCCGGCAAGCCCCGATCTCTTCCGGTTTTAGGTCCACCGCGTAAATCGACCAATCAGGCCGCTTGCGGGCCATGTAATAGGTGTACTGCCCAAAACCGCTTCCTGCATCCAGCACCTGCAGGTCTTTGTTTCCATTGTGTTGCCTGGAGAAGTGCCGGAGGGCCTTGTGTATATGCCAGGTGCGCAATAACAACACGTCAAGCAGATGGTAAAACACCCGCCTCAGAAAGACAGAACGGCTGAAAAACCGGCCCAGGCTGTGCTTGATGGGGTCGTATTGCATGGACCTATTCCTTCAGCAAATTTTCAATATTCTCAATGTAATCGAGACTGTCATCTATATAAAAGCGAAGCTCGGGTATTTGCCTGAGCTGGTTTCTGACCCTTATCCCCAAAAGCTTTCTGACTTCCTTCCCGTGCATTTCTATTTGCCGGATGACCTCTGCGGCCGGCTTCCCGAATATGCTCACATACACTCTTGCAATGGAAAGGTCTGATGTAACCTTCACCTGGGTAACCGTGATCATGGCACCTGGAAACCATCCCCTTCCCTCGATCTGAATGATCTCCCCCAGGTCTTTCTGTAACAGCCTCGAGATTTTTTTTTGTCGGTTTGTTTCCATGCTTGCAAAGATAGTTTAAATTTTTTCTTATATATTTACGCTTCAGCTGCTTTCATTCATTACAAACCCCAAAAAAACCTGTGTATGTCCCAACCTGAATTTCGTTACCGGGATCCCTTTCCCATGGGGGAGGACCCGTGTTCGTATTACCTGTTAAGCCGTGACTTTGTCAGTCTGTCCGAGTGGCAGGGGGAAAAAATTTTGCGGGTGGAGCCTGAAGGATTGACCCGCCTGGCGCGAACAGCCCTGCGTGATGCTTCTTTTATGCTGCGTACGGAGCATATTCGCCAAATGGCAGCCATACTGGAAGATCCGGAGGCCAGTGAAAACGATAAATACGTGGCCCTTACCATGCTCCGGAATGCCGAGATTTCGGCAAAGGGGGTTCTTCCGTATTGCCAGGATACCGGTACCGCAACAATTGTGGCCAAGAAAGGGCAAGGAGTATGGACTGGCGGGGGAGACCATGAAGCCCTTTCGAAAGGGGTGTATCAAACCTATGCGGAAGAGAACCTCCGGTTCTCACAAGTAGTGCCGCTGGATATGTACAAGGAAAAGAATTCCGGCACCAACCTTCCGGCCCAGATCGACATCAGCGCCGTGGACGGGGATGAATACCATTTCCTTTTCGTGGCCAAGGGCGGAGGATCTTCCAATAAAACCGCCCTATTCCAGGAGACCAAGGCATTGCTGAACCCGTCCAGCCTCGAAAAATACCTGGTCGACAAGCTCAAAACCCTGGGCACGGCCGCC